>JBAPMW010000222.1:0-23427 GCA_049278815.1 Hyphomicrobiaceae bacterium | reverse complement strand
AAGCATGATTCAAGCTCGGGATGGCATTCAAGGCAACCGAGATCCGGCTTGACCCGGAGACCCGCAGCAGTCTCGAAGGCTGGGTGCGGGCATCGACCACCGAGCAGCGCTACGTCAGGCGAGCCCGCATCGTGCTGCTGGCCGCCGACGGCATGGCCTCCCGTGCGATCGCGCGCGAGGTGGGCGTCATGACCGGCATCGTCAGCATCTGGCGCAAGCGCTTTGCCGCTGCCGGCATCGGCGGGCTCAAGGACAAGCCCCGACCGGGCGCAAAGCGCGTCTACAGCGATGCAACCGACAAGCGCATTCGAGCCATGCTCGATCAGCCGGTGCCGAAGGGGCGCGCGCGCTGGGACGGCAAGCTCCTTGCCAGGGAGCTCGGCGATGTCGACGTGAACTACGTCCGCCGCTCCCTGCGCAAGCAAAAGATCGATCTCTCGGGCCGCAAGAGCTGGTGCGAGAGCAAGGACCCGGAGTTCGCCGCCAAGGCCGCCGATGTGGTCGGCCTCTACATGTCCCCGCCGAAGAACGCCATCGTCCTGTGCATCGACGAGAAGCCGTCCATCCAGGCGCTGGAGCGCGCCCAGGGCTATCTCAAGCTGCCGAACGGCCGCGCGCTGACCGGGCACAGCCACGACTACAAGCGCAACGGCACGACGACGCTGTTTGCGGCCTACGAGGTGGCCACCGGCAAGGTCGTGGCGAAGCACGAGAAGCGCCGGCGCCGCAAGGAGTTCCTGGCGTTCATGGACGACGTCGTAACGGCCTATCCCGGCAGGCGGCTCGAGGTGATCCTCGACAATCTCAACACGCACAAGAAGAACGAAGCATGGCTCGCGCGCCATCCGCTCGTCACCTTCCACTACACGCCGACACGCGCCTCCTGGCTCAACCAGGTCGAGTGCTGGTTCTCGATCCTGCAAGGCCAGTCGCTGACAGGCGCCTCATTCAAATCGGTCGACGACCTCAAAGCCCACATCGATGCCTATATCGCCGAATACAACACCATGGCCGAGCCGTTCGTGTGGACCAAGTCCAAGGTCCACCAGCGCCGCGTCAAAGGGCGACGTCTCAGCGAATTGTGACTCCGGGTACTAGCGTCAGCGGGAGACCCCCCGGCTTTGCCGGGGAGGCAGTAGCAGTTTGACGAATCCGGCAGTCCATCAGCGGATTTCCAACCGTGAGCAGCCACGCGCACGGAAGGACCTCCACCGATGGACGAGTACCATGCCTTAAGCCACACGACATGGGACTGCAAATACCACGTCGTCTTCATCCCGAAGTGTCGAAGGAAGACGCTCTATGTGGAGCTGCGACGGCATCTCGGGGAGGTGTTCCACAAGCTGGCCCTGCAGAAGGAGTCGAAGATCTTGGAGGGGCACTTGATGCCCGATCACGTGCACATGCTGATCTTGATCCCGCCGAAGTATGCGGTGTCCCAGGTAGTCGGATTCATCAAGGGCAAGAGCGCGATCCATCTCGCCCGTGTCTACGGGGAAAGGAAGCGCAACTTCGTCGGGCAGCACTTCTGGGCAAGAGGGTATTTCGTCAATACGGTGGGGCGCGACGAGCAGGCGATACGGGCCTACATCCGCAACCAGGAGAAGGAAGATCAGCGGCTCGACCAGCTCCAACTGTGGCGGTGATCCGCCTTTAGGCGGTACAAATCTCTGGGGCCGCGTCAGCGACCCCATCTACCGCCTCGGGCGGTTCCTGATCTAAAGCCCCCGGCTCTGCCGGGGGATACTTACCATCTGTGCGTGCCTACTGCCTACTGCCTACTGCCTACTGCCTACTGCAAGGCTCTGAGCCTCGCCTTGGCGTCCGGATGGCCGAGCTCGCCGGCGCGCTGGTACCACTGCCGGGCGCGCTCCTTGTTGCCGACCATGCCGAATACACCGAGCCCCCACAGGCGGCGCGGATCGTAGGTCGTGCCCATGGCCAGTGCTGCCGGCGCGCTGCCCATGGCGGCGGCGCGCTCGTACATGGCCCGCGCCGCGACCACGTCGCCGCGGCTCAGCAGCTTGTCGCCCTCGCGCATCATCTCCTTGAGGGCCGCCTTGTCGGGGCTGGCGCCCGCCGGCGCCGACGGGGGCGGCACCTCCAGCCACAGCTTGGACTGCGCGGCCACCACGCCGTTGGTGTGCCGCAGCTCCACGCCGACCTCGAACACGGTTGCCGACCACTCCGGCACCACGATCTCCAGCCGCTGCAGCGCGCCCGGCGGCAGGTGCCATGTGTCCGTCCCCAGCTGGCTGGCCCCGGACAACGCTACCTTGGCGGGGAGGCCGGTCAGCACCAGGATGTAGCTGTCCTGCACCGCCTCCTCCGGCCGCACCACAAAGGGCAGCCGCGCGGGCTTCAGGGCCTCCAGCCGCAAGGGCTCGCTGGCAGAGCCGACAGGCAGCAGCTCCAGGGGGCGGGGCACGGCCGGATCGGACTGACCCGCCGGTTTGACAACGACGGCGACCTTCGCCGTCTCCACGGGCGCCGTCTCCCGCCGTGCCATCCCGAGCGCGATGACGACGGCCAGCCCGGCGGCCAGGACGGTGTTGACGGCCGTCGCCGCGATGAAGACCCAGGGGCTGATGCCGAGGCCGCCGCCGGCGCTCGAACGCGCCGGCACCAGCGCGCGCGAGTCGCCGCGCGGATGGTCGATGGGGTCGGCCGCCCAGTAGTCGCCGCGCCAGCTGTCCTCGTGGGCCGGATCGAATGCCGGCGGCAGAGGATCGAGCGGGGGCAGGCCGGCCGGCCCGCGCGCAGGCTCCAGCGCCGGGCCCAAGTCCGCGGTCGGGTGCGGCGGACCGACATGACCATCGGACTCATCATCTTCGTGATAGTCGGCGTCCCAGTCGGCATGGCCACCGGCGTAGGCGTTGCGGCCCCCGTACGCCGACCCGGCATGATGAGCGGTGTCCAGTCCATTCATGGGCCCATTCATCGACCCACTCATGTGCCCATGAATGGGCGTGGCCGCAAGCCGTGGCAGCCTCTGAATCCGCTCAAGCAGCCGCTTGATCTCACGCAACCGTGCAACGTCGTCGGGATGCTTCATGGATACCCCAGACTGCCTACTCAGCTACGATACAAGGCCGTGGTCACGGCCGGCGCTCTCTCTACTCCGGAGCCGACTGGGCGTCGGCCGACTGGCGCGCCCATGTCTCGAACTCGTCAAGGACCTTCCTGCGCGTGTGCGGAGCAGAAAGGCCGGTAGACTTGACCGGCTTCTGCGCGACCGGTGGCCGCGACACACTCACAGGTGCACCCTTCAATTGCTGCTTGCGCTGCGCGACAGCCACGCTGAGCCATTTCTCGGCCGCCTCGACGCGGAGCCAACCGGGCAGCACTGCGCCGAGGTTCACATCGCGCCAGCTCCGATGCCGCTCCGAGGCCGCAAGTGCGCCGATGGCGGCGAGCAGAGCGGGCATATGCCTGGCAACGCGCCGGCCGGCCTCGTCGGCGCTCCTTTTGGCCATCAGCACGGCGCTCACCGCAACGGTCTCGACGATGGCGCCGGGCGGGATCAGCGCCGGATAGTCCTCCGGCAGAAAGACCGCCGGCGCATAACCGTCGGCCGGCAGCGCCTGGATCGGCAGGCTCAGCAGCCGCAAGCTGCCGTCCTTCGGCAGCGCCGAGACCTGGACCATGGGCTTGACGCCCACCAGCAGCACGGCTGCAAGCTTTCCGTCCCGCACCTCCTCCAAGGCGTCCGCCGGCCCCATCGGCACGCTCTCGGCGGCAAGGTCGAGACGCTTGAGGATGTCGCTCGCGGTGAATTGGACCGTGCCGTCTCCGGCCGGTATCGCGATCCTCTTGCCGCGCAGGTCGCCGATGGCGGCAATCTCCCGGCCCGCAACCACGTGCACCCCTTCGCTGTAGAGCGCCGTGACGTAGGCGACCTTCCGCGGCAGGGAGCTGCCGAACGCTTTCGTCGCCCTGGCGTGGGCCAGGACGTTGGCGGGTACGATGGCGAGATCGACGCCGCGCAGAAACAGCAGGTCCTGCAAGTTCCTGACACCGCCCTCCGCCGCAACCGGCAGGAGCCGCAGGCCGCCGCTCGCGCCGGCGGCAACCGCCAGATCGCCGGCCATCGCCATGTAGCTTGTGCCCGGCCTGCCCGCAGCGATCACGAGCGTCTCCTGGTTGAGCTTCGCCCGCGACGTCTGTTGCAGGCCCACGGACTGCGCCGCCGCCTTCGGCGGATCGGGGGGCTGGTCGGGCTTGCCCGATTGCGCCCCCGGCTGGGCCAAGGCAGGCAGGACGGCGAAAGCCAGCACCACCCACGCAACTCCGAGACCGCCGATCGGCCTGGTGCGAGAGCCCGCGAGCCCTGCACCTGCATCGGCGTCTCCATTGCGTGCATGGCGTGGCTTCGCCGACAGACGCATACCGATTGCCCTCCCAGGCAGCAGGCCGCCAACTCAGATTTGCAGACAAAAGATCGTCATTTGTCGGCGCAATCGACGAGGCCATTGTCACGACGCAAATGCGGCGGCAAAAGGACGTGGGCGGGTCCTGTCCACATTCGAGGAGGAAAAGGACCCTGTCGGACATTGAACATCTTACTGACGATAAGAGTGCAACGTTATCGCAATGTACGATCCTGCCCTACCCGAAACCAATTGCTTGAACTGTTTGAAGTCTACCATCGTGCAAACAACATCGAAGCATGGGGTCAGCCGCTCGGCGACTGCACCGACCCTTGATGATGAAAGTCGCTTGAGGTGACTAGAGCGCTTTCCGGGCGATATGGGGCGGAACAACCCATCTGCACGGCTTGGCGGTCGAATAGATCGCTCTCCTCTACGTCATCCCGGCGCCGATCGCCCGCGCGCGCCCTGACGGGCGCCGCGGCGCCGGATGGCGTCGGTGGGTGGGGCACGCGACGCGCACACCGGGCCGAAACTGGTCCCGCATGCACCCGATATCCTGGCGCAATCCACATCGAGCGCAAAACGCTCTAGCCTACACTGCTGCCGCGCGACTTCCGGTTCAGACCCGGAAAGCCCAAACCATGGCACGCAGATCATGCCAGAGCCGGCAGCCGCCGCCACGCCCTGCGGGCAGCCGGCTCAGGCCTTCGCCTTCACGTAGCTGCCCGGGGCATCCTCGATGGTGCCGAGCCTGGTGCCAGGCTCGCGCGCGGGCACCAGCTTGCCGGCATGCTTGGCGAGCCATTGCGCGTAGTGCGGCCACCACGAGCCCGGGTGCTCCTCGGCGTTCTCCATCCAGGCCTCCAGCGTGGCCGCGCGCCTGGGGTTGGTCCAGTACTGGTACTTGGTCCTGGTTGGCGGATTGATCACCCCGGCGATGTGGCCGGAGCCGGCGAGCACATAGGTGACGGGGCCGCCGAACAGGCGCGAGCCGATGAACACCGACCTGGCCGGGGCGATATGGTCCTCCTTGGCGCACAGCTCGTAGATCGGGATTTTCACAGCCCCCAGATCGAGCTTGACGTTGCCGACCGTCATCTGGCCGCGGGCGAGCCTGTTCTCCTGGTAGAACTCGCGCAGATAAAACCTGTGGTTGGCGGCCGGCAGGCGCGTCGAGTCCTGGTTCCAGAACAGCAGGTCGAAGGGCAGCGGCTTCTTGCCCAGATAGTAGTTGTTGACGACGTAGGGCCAGATCAGGTCCTTCGGGCGCAGCATGTTGAAGACGGCGGCCATGCGGCCTCCATCGAGATAGCCGCGCTCGGCCATCATCTCCTCCAGCGCCTTGAGCTGGGCGTCGTCGATGAACACCATCAGGTCGCCGGCATTGGTGAAGTCCACCTGGGCGGCGAAGAAGGTGGCGGACGAGAACGGCTCCTCGCCGATCGCTGCGAGATAGGCAAGCGTGGTTCCAAGCAGCGTGCCGCCCACGCAGTATCCGATCACGTTGACCTTGTCGGCCTCGGTCTCCTTCTTGGCGGCATCGGCGGCGACCAGGACGCCCTCGCGCATGTAGTCCTCGAAGGTCTTGTCGGCGTGGCGCTCGTCGGGGTTGATCCAGCTCACCACGAACACCGTGAAGCCCCTCGACACGGCGTAGCGGATGAAGGATTTCTCCGGACCAAGATCGAGAATGTAGAACTTGTTGATCCAGGGCGGCACGATCAGCAGCGGCCGCGCGTGCACCTTGTCGGTGGCAGGCGCGTACTGGATGAGCTGCATCACGTCGTTCTGCAGAACCACCTTGCCGGGTGCGGTGGCCACGTTGCGGCCGACCTCGAAAGCCGTGACGTCGGTCTGGCTGATGCTGAGCATCGGACCCGACCGCTGCACGTCCTGGACCAGGTTGGCCATACCCTGCACCAGGTTCTCGGCGCTGGAGGAGGCGGTCTCGCGCAGAACCACGGGGTTGGTGAGCGGGAAGTTGGAGGGCGAGAACGCGCTCACGATCTGCTTGAGGTAGAAGTTGGCGCGCTGGCGCGTCCGCTCGTCAAGATCGGGGGTCTTATCCAGCATGTCCTGCAGCCAATGCGCGGTGATGAGATAGGCCTGCTTCCAGAAGTCAAAGTAGGGATTGGTGCTCCACGCCGGATCGGCGAAGCGGTGGTCGCCGGCATCCGGCACGGCCACGGCCGTGACCGCGCCGCCCACCGCGCGCGCTGAGGTGTAGGACATCAGTTGCATGTAGCTTGTGAAAAGCGCCCCCTGGGCCTCGATCAGCTTCACGGGATCGGCTACCCAGGGCCGGGTGATATCGGAGAGGAGCCGGCTGGCCTCGGCCCACTCGGTGCCGGTCGGATAGGAGGGCCCGGCATCCTGGGCGCGCTCCAGAAGCCCCTGCAGGGCCCTGGTGCCCTCCTCCATCAGGCGCAGGACGTTGCGGCCGAAGACCTCCGGATCGGCAATCCGGAAGGCGCCGAGGTCGACGGGAGCGTCGTCGGTGGTAGGAAGGGCGGCGCCGCGGGCTCGGGTCGCGTCTTTGGCAACCTCCGGAGCAGCGTGTTTGGCAACGGCTTTGGTAGCGTCTGGGGCGAGCTTCGGCATGGTCGGTCTCGCGGGTCAGCCGGCTGGCTCATGGTCGATGCCGGCCGGCACACGGAAGATTCTCGGCAGGTCGGGGCATCGGCGACTCAGGACCGACACTCCCAGGCTACTTGGTGCACACACTCCACAGCACCACAAAATTCCGGCGCTGCGGGACGTCGCACTGCAAAAAGCTCAAGCTTTCGCGTCTAAGGTTGCCTCGAATCTGTTACCGGACATCTACAGATGGCGAAAGACTCCGGCATGCGTTGATGCTACACGTCGCCGCCGCCTGATTGGAGGGAGAAAATGGCGCTGCGCAGCAAACTTGGCCTCGCCTTGATTGCGTCGTGCGCTGCAGCTATGGCTCTCGCCGGCTGCTCTGATACCTTGTCGCTGGCGCGGCTGCCCGACCTCAGCAGGCTGCCGTCAAAGCTCCTGAGCAAGGAGGAGCAGTCGAAGTCGATGAGCCAGATGATCGAGAAGGGCCAGACGCACCAGGCCGAGGCCGCCAAGGAGATCGAGAAGGCCCCCAAGTAGGCCTTCCGCCTCGCTGGCTCTCGAGCATCTTTCCCAACCCCAATCGCCCTGCCGGTAGTGCCGTGATCGAAGAGTTCCACCGCGTCAAGCGTCTCCCGCCCTACGTCTTTGCAGAGGTCAACCGCCTCAAGGCCGCTGCCAGGGCTCGGGGCGCGGACATCGTCGACCTCGGCATGGGCAATCCCGACATGCCGACGCCCCAGCATATCGTCGACAAGCTGTGCGAGACGGTGGCCAAGCCCCGCACCAACCGTTACTCGGCCTCCAAGGGCATTCCTGGTCTGCGGAAGGCGCAGGCCGCCTATTACGGCCGCCGCTTCGGGGTGAGGCTCGATCCCGAGACCCAGGTGGTGGCGACGCTGGGCTCCAAGGAGGGCTTCGCCAACATGGCGCAGGCGATCTCGGCGCCGGGCGACGTGATCCTGGTGCCGAGCCCCACCTATCCGATCCACGAGTTCGGCTTCATCATCTCGGGGGCCGCCATCCGCCACATCCCCACCACCGGCGGAGGCTCCACAGACCCGCTGGCGGAGTTCCTGCGCGGCGTGGAGCGTGCGGTGAAGCACTCGATCCCCAAGCCACTGGCGGTGGTGCTGAGCTACCCGTCGAACCCGACCGCGCAGATCGCCGATATCACCTTCTACGTGGATGCGGTGCAGCTGGCGAAGCGGCTCGGCCTCATCATCCTGTCCGACGTCGCCTACGCCGAGATCTACTTCGACAGCAACCCGCCGCCGTCCGTGCTGCAGGTGCCCGGCGCGATGGACATCGCGGTCGAGTTCACGTCTCTCTCGAAGACCTACTCCATGCCCGGCTGGCGCATGGGCTTCGCGGTCGGCAATGAGCGGCTGATCGCGGCGCTGGCGCGTGTCAAGTCCTACCTCGACTACGGCGCGTTCACGCCGGTCCAGGTGGCGGCGGCGGCGGCCTTGAACGGCCCGCAGGACTGCGTGGAGGAGATCCGCAAGGTCTACAAGGCGCGACGCGACTGCCTCGTGGAGAGCCTCGGCCGCGCCGGCTGGACGATCCCGGCGCCGGCCGCCTCGATGTTCGCCTGGGCGCCCATCCCGGAGCCCTTCCGCGAGCTGGGCTCGGTCGAGTTCGCCAAGATGCTCATCGACGAGGCCGACGTGGCCGTCTCGCCGGGCCTGGGCTTCGGCGAGTACGGCGAGGGCTATGTGCGCATCGCGCTGGTGGAGAACGAGCACCGCATCCGCCAGGCCGCGCGCAACATTAAAAAGTTCCTCGCCCGGCCCCACAAAACCATGCATAACGTGATACCGATTGCGGCGTCACGTTAGCGGCAATGATGATCAAGCCCTTGAGACTGGGGGTTGCCGGCCTCGGCACCGTGGGGAGCGGGTTGCTGCGCCTCATGCAGGCGCATGGCACCCGCTTCGCCGAAGCGCTCGGGCGCACCATCGTCGTGGCGGGCGTCAGCGCCCGCGCGCGCCGCAAGGACCGTGGTATCTCGCTCGACGACATGGCCTGGTTCGACGATCCTGTGGAGCTGGCGGCCGATCCATCCATCGACGTCCTCGTGGAGCTGATCGGCGGCGACGACGGCCCTGCCAAAGCCACCGTGGAGGCGGCGCTGGCGGCCGGCAAGCCGGTGGTCACCGCCAACAAGGCCCTGCTCGCGCGGCACGGCGTGGAGTTGGCCCGGCTCGCCGAGAAGCATGGCGTGGCCTTGAATTTCGAGGCGGCGGTGGCTGGCGGCATCCCGGTCATCAAGGCGCTGCGCGAGGCGCTGGCGGGCAACGAGATCCGCCGCGTCTACGGCATCCTCAACGGCACCTGCAACTACATCCTGACCAAGATGCAGGACGAGCACCGCGCCTTCGCCGACGTGCTCAAGGAAGCGCAGGCCAAGGGCTACGCCGAGGCCGATCCGACCTTCGACATCGGCGGCTTCGATACCGCCCACAAGCTTGCGCTGCTGACCAGCCTCGCCTTCGGCACCCGCGTCGCCTTCGACCAGATCGACGTGGAGGGCATCGAGGCCGTCACCCAGGCCGACATCGAGGCCGCCGAGGACCTCGGCTACCGCATCAAGCTGCTCGGCGTGGCCCTGCTCACCGAGAGCGGCATCGAGCAGCGCGTGCACCCGGCCATGGTGCCGCAGCATTCGGCCATCGCCGAGGTCTCCGGCGTCACCAACTGCGTCGCCATCGACGGCGACAGCGTCGGCAATCTGCTGCTGGTGGGGCCAGGCGCCGGCGCCGGGCCCACGGCCTCGGCCGTCATGGCCGACATCCTCGACATCGCCCGCGGGGCACCGCCCTTTCCGTTCCGCGTGCCGGCGGCCAGACTCAGGCCCTACAGGCGGGCCAGGCTCGGACGGCACCAGGGGGCCTATTACGTGCGCCTCGCCGTCTACGACCGGCCCGGCGCCCTGGCGGCCATCGCCGGCCGCATGGGCGAGCAGCAGGTGTCGCTGGAGAGCATTGTGCAGCGCCGCCCGCGCGGCGCCCAGATCGGCATCAATGCCCGGCTGGCGCCCGGCGCGCCCACGCCGGTGATCCTCATCACCCACGAGACGACCGAGCAGGCGATCCGCGCCGCACTCGATGCCATTCACCGCGACGGCAACGTTTCGGAGAAGCCACAGATGATTCGCATCGAGCCGCTATGAAGAATTACGGGACCCCTTCCTCTACGTTGACGGCAAAGCTGCCGCGTTGGAGGAATGGGGCCGGCCTCGCTCCCTGCGCCGGCGGCAAGGCCGCAGCACAGGAGCAAAGGAATGGTGCGTTTGCGACCCTGCTCCGAAAGGGGAGGAAGCTGATCATGGCCAAGAGCGAGCAGAGGAGCGGCCTCGACCGCGTGCTGGTGCTGGAGGTGGCCCGCGTCACCGAGGCCGCCGCCATCGCCGCTGCCAAGCTCAGGGGCCGCGGCGACGAGAAGGCTGCCGACAAGGCCGCCGTCGACGCCATGCGCCGCCAGCTCGGCAAGATCCACATCAACGGCCTCGTGGTGATCGGCGAGGGCGAGATGGACGAGAGTCCGATGCTCTATATCGGCGAGCAGGTGGGCATCGGCGACGGCCCCGACGTGGACATCGCGGTGGACCCCCTCGAAGGCACTACCATCTGCGCCAAGGCGATGCCGAACGCGCTCGCGGTGCTGGCCATGGCCGAGCGCGGCGGCCTCCTCAATGCCCCCGACATGTACATGAGCAAGATCGCCGTCGGCCCCGGCTATCCCGACGGCATCGTCGACCTCGATGCCCCCCCGGCCGACACCCTTGCCAGGCTCGCCAAGGCCAAGGGCGTGCCGGTGGCGGAGATCACCGCCTGCATTCTCGACAGGCCGCGCCACGCCGAGTTGATCGCCGCGGTGCGCAAGGCCGGCGCCGGCGTGCAGCTGATCCCCGACGGCGACATCGCCGGCGTGATCTGGACCACCGACCCGAACGAGACCGGCATCGACATCTACCTCGGCATCGGCGGCGCGCCCGAGGGGGTGCTGGCAGCCGCGGCGCTGCGCTGCATCGGCGGCCAGATGCAGGGGCGGCTGCATCCCCTCAAGAAAGAGGAGGTGGAGCGCGCCGCCGCCATGGGCATCGCCGACATCAGGCGCAAATTCTCCATGGAGGAGATGGCCTCCAGCGACGTGATCTTCTCCGCCACCGGCGTCACCGACGGCTCGCTGCTCGGAGGCGTGCACTTCCGCGGGAATTTCGCCGAGACCGAGACGGTGGTGATGCGCTCCAAGACCGGCACGGTGCGGCGGATCAAGACCACCTTCCGCATGCTGGGCACCAAGGGGGTGATGTAGCGATGGGGTCAGACCCCTGCGGGTCTGGCCCCATGGCAAGCCCTCAAGAGCGGCCCTTCTGCCGCCATGCGTTCAGCTATCGGAACGTGACGCTTCGTATCGATACAGCTTGCCGCTGAGACCGGCCTATCCTGGACGTCAGACCACCGTCAGCCGACCCAGGCAGAGTCCGACCCCATCCGTGCAGCGGCCGGCACCGTCAGAACACCACCACGCTGCGGATGCTCTGGCCGGCATGCATGAGGTCGAAGCCCTGGTTGATGTCGGTCAGCGGCATCGTGTGGGTGATCATCGGGTCGATCTCGATCTTCTTGTCCATGTACCAGTCGACGATCTTGGGCACGTCCGTGCGCCCGCGTGCGCCGCCGAACGCGGTGCCCTTCCACACGCGCCCTGTCACCAGCTGGAACGGCCGGGTCGAGATCTCGGCCCCGGCCGGCGCCACGCCGATGATCACGCTCACGCCCCAGCCGCGGTGGCAGGCCTCCAGCGCCTGGCGCATCACCGTGACATTGCCGGTGCAGTCGAAGGTGTAGTCGGCGCCGCCGATCTGGTCGGCGCCGTGCTTGGTCATGTTGACGAGGTAGGGCACGAGGTCGCCGCCCACCTCCTTGGGGTTGACGAAGTGGGTCATGCCGAAGCGCTCGCCCCAGGCCTTCTTGTCGTTGTTGATGTCGACGCCGACGATCATGTCGGCGCCGGCGAGCCGCAAGCCCTGGATCACGTTGAGGCCGATGCCGCCGAGGCCGAACACGATGGCCTTGGCGCCCGGCTCCACCTTGGCCGTGTTGAGCACGGCGCCGATGCCGGTCGTCACGCCGCAGCCGATGTAGCAGACCTTGTCGAACGGCGCGTCCTCGCGGATCCTGGCCACCGCGATCTCGGGCAGCACCGTGAAGTTGGCGAACGTCGACGTGCCCATGTAGTGGAAGAGCTGCTGCCCGCCAGCCGAGAAGCGCGAGGTGCCGTCGGGCATCAACCCCTGGCCCTGGGTGGCGCGGATGGCCGTGCACAGGTTGGTCTTGCGCGACAGGCACGAGGGGCACTGTCGGCATTCCGGCGTGTAGAGCGGGATGACGTGGTCGCCCTTCCTGACGGTCGTGACGCCCGGCCCCACGTCCACCACGATGCCGGCGCCCTCGTGGCCCAGGATGGCCGGGAACAGCCCTTCCGGATCGGCGCCCGACCGGGTGAACTCGTCGGTGTGGCAGATGCCGGTGGCCTTGATCTCCACCAGCACCTCGCCGACCTTGGGACCGTCGAGCTCCACATCCATGATCGCGAGAGGCTTGGCCTTCTCAAGGGCGACGGCGGCGCGGGTGTTCATGCGGGTCTCCTCCTCGGCGGCATGGTTGTGCGTGACGGATCGTCAGGATTTGGGCTTGCCATCCCGCTGGTCGCCGCCGCTCGCGAACGTGCTGCGCAGGACGCGGCCGGCGTTGACCGCCTGGGACCACAGGTTGCCCCACCCCGAGGCGCTTCTGACATCGGCCAGCACGCGCACCAGGCGCGCACGCTCCGCCTCGGGTATCAGTGCGACGATCCTGGCCCAGACGGCATCCACGTTGTAAGGCGCCGCAGAGATATCGGCCCGCACCGGCACCACGTCGCCCACGGCGAAGCCGAGCTCGGTGCTGACAGCCTCCGCGGCGGCGCGGATGGAGGTGGCCTTCTCGCTCAGCCCTGCATCGAGATCGTAGGGCGGCTCCCATTCCTTGAACGGACGCAGCTTGTCGATATGCGTCAGCACCAGCAGCATGGGCGGCCGGTGCCGGCTCGGCTTGGCGGCGAAGTGCTCGCGGATCGCCGCCAGCGCCGCGCGATCGAGCTCGCGCGCCGCGCGCGTTGCGGCCGAAACCCACAGCACCATGTCGCAGCCGTCCGCGGCACTCACCAGCGCGGGAATGGCCTTGGCCGCGGTGAGACCGGGGCTGTCGACGATCAGCGCGGCCGGCAGGCCGGCGCGGGAGAGCTTGTAGGTGGTGAACGTCCTGGTCGCGGGCACGGCATCGATCACCGCCTCCACCTCGCCGGCAAGCGCGTTGATGAGGCTCGACTTGCCGACCCCCGTCTGGCCGGCCACCAGGATGCGCATGGGCTCCGCCGTGCGGCTCTCCAGCGCCGCCATATCCCGCCGCGTCACCTCCGAGACGTGGCCGCTCAGCTCCTTGGCGGTCACGCGCAGGTTGCCACCGTAGAGATCGATCGCCGCCCGCCCCACCTCGCGCACGTAGGCGCGCGCGAGGCGCTGGGCGATGTGCTCGCGCCCCAGCTGGTAGATCTGGCGGGTGAAGCGCTCCCTGAGCTCCTGGGTGGCCGCGTTGAGCGGGTTGAAGAGCCGCACGATGCGCCACAGCGAGTAGCCCTTCTCGGCCACGTCCATGGCGCCGCGCCAGCGGTAGACCCACATGAGGTGCGCCACCGTGATGCGGTCGCCGAGTGGGAAGCTCGTCAGAATGAAATTGCGCAGGCCGTCGCTGGTGCGCCCGATCAGCGCCAGCGCCTCCGGCACCGTGAACTGGAGGAGCGAGTCCTCCCGCTCCGGATGCAGGCGCCTGGCGACCAGCTCGATGGTCTCCAGCCCCAGGTTCAGCACCGCATCGCGGCTGGTGATGCGCTCGGCCGGCACCTGGGCCGCCAGCGCCATCACGTCGGTCCACGCCTGCTCCTGGCGCGGCGTCCAGACCGGATCGCCGCGGTCCTCGGCTTCCTCCGGGCGGCCGTCCGCAACGGTCGGAAGCGGCACCATCAGCCCCCGCTCGAGGTAGTACGCCGCCGCCACAGCGACGCAGGTGGCGAGGCCCCAATAGAGCAGGTAGCCGTGCTGCCACAGCCACAGCGAGCCCAGCAGGATGAGGCTGACGGTGGGCAGCACCAGCGCCACGGCCAGCAGGGCCATCCGCAGGTGCACGTTGGATTTGTTGCCCGACGGTGTCACGACGCTCCCCTTGGTGCAGTCGGCGGCGCGCCCCGGGGCAGTCCAATACCGAGTCTCGGCTCTTCCGCGTTGTGCATGGCCGATCATACGTAGGATCGGCGGGGGCGTCATGCCAAGCCCAAACAGCACGGCAAGGCCCACAACGCCATGCCGACACGCACGGCCACACTTCGCTCAGGTCGTCGGGGAGGCGTTAAATCCGGCCCCTCATGGCAATATTGGTGACGCTTGGCCCGCCTTGGCCTCGACAGCGCCTGACGCACTTTACCTTAAGGCGCGCGTCGGCGACGCAGCGCCTGTCCTCAAGCAGCGACGGCGGGGCGGAAAGCCCCGCGCCGCCTCGACTTGCTTCCACCGGAGAGCGCACGGCCTGGCGGACCAGGCCCGGCGCTCCGGGTGACGACTACGGGCACTTTTCCGCCACCGCGTCGACGGCGGCGCCGTATTCCTTGCCGTCGGCGGAGTTTTCGTCGAGCTCCTCGCCCACGTCCCACGCCGCTTCGAAAGCCGGCCCGAGTTGGGCGAGGAAGGTGTCCTCCTGCTTCTCCAGAGCCGGATCTTCCTTTTCCACGGCAGCCGCGCCCGCCTTGTCCTCATCGTCGCCCTGCATATCGATGAGGCCGCAGAACGCTGTCATCTTGGCGGGATCGGCCCCCGCCGCCTGGATCGTCTTGATGGCGCCGTCGACCTGAGGGCTCGCGGCCAGCACGACACTGGTGCCGAGGGCGACCGCTGCAGCGCCGGCAATAAGAATCCGCTTCACTACTTCACCTCCTGGTTGGACATTCAACCCCGAAAACGCCCGAGCGCATGGCATCCCGTCGCTGGGTGCCCAATCTTTGCCGCCCTCGACGGCGAGCCGCCCCGCCAGGCTCACGACGGAAACGCCACCGGCCCCGCCGGCAAGGCCGGCGAGGGTGCGCGAGTGCCTACTCGGCAACCATGAAGGGGGCGGCTACCCGCCCCAACGGGCTGCCTTTGGGCACCCGCGCCGACGGCGTTTTTGCATCCCGCTGCAAGCTGCGGCCGTTCCGCAAGCGTGGACCTTTGACAGTCAGACACCGTCAGTCACGGCGGCCATATGCCTCTCGGCGGTCTCCGGCTCGGCGCCATTGCTGACGCTCCGCCCGAAACGGTCACAGCGGGACGCCTGGATCTTGAGCCATCTCGCTCTCCTTCCAGGCGCCGGCCGTCTGCACGTGAACGTCGGATGGCGCCACCCACGTCCCGTCGCCGCAGACGACCGCGAATTATAGACACCGCGCCAGGTGGGCGGAGATAGGCAGCGTGCAGAGGCTCCCCGTCGTTCTAGGGTCAGCCTTAACGAAGCCACAACGGCGGGATCGGGCAACCGTGATCCGCGTCGGGTGGAAAATGGCGCGGCTGCACCTTCACCTCACAGATCCAGCCCGTACTGCTCCTCCGCTTCCTCCAGCCCCGTCACCTTGAAAGCGCGTTCTACCAGCGGAATCCGCGGACGCTTTCCTCCGAGCAGCTCCTCGACTGTAAAGAGCTGGATTTTCGGCACCTTGCCGGTCAGACCCTCGTAGAGTCCCGCCCCGGCGGCCTCCTTCACCATCGGCTGCGTGTGCGGCTCCAGACTGATGAACACGCCGATCCTCGCTTTCTCGCGATCGATGACATTCCCAAGCTCGCGCACGTCCTTCACGCCGATGCCGCCGCCTTTGACCGAGACGATGGCTTTCTCCGTGGTCTTCGCCCCGGACTTGAAATAAATGACGCCGTCGATGCCGCCGTCGGCGCCCTTCTTCTTGTTGTTGTGAGGCACAGCGCCCACCAGCGAGACCGCCCACCACTCGAACTGATGCTTCCCGCGGGCAGCCAGATCGCGCGCTCCGGTCAGGTCTTTCGGCGAGCCGTGGACATCGAATTTGATGCCAGGGAAGGCGTCGCGCAGGCGATGCTCGATCAGCGAGATCGAGAGATGCGTGACATCGATGCCGATCCACTGGCGCCTGAGCTTTTGTGCTGCGTGGACCGTGGTGCCGCAGCCGCAGAATGGATCGAGCACTACGTCGCCTTCATTGGACGAGGCAGCGAGAATGCGTTCGAGTAGCGCGAGTGGTTTTTGCGTCGGATAGCGTAGGCGTTCTTTCGAGACGTTGTTAAGCGGCGCAACGTCCGTAATCACATCAAGAGCCGCAATGCCAGGACTTTCCTCCAAGTAGCGCTTAAACATTGGCGTGCCGCCCTCCTTCTTCGGCCAATGAAGGCGACCTTTCGCATCCAACAAGTCAAGAGCCTCCTGGGCTGTCATATACCCAAGGTTGAGGTATCCTGGAATTGCCCAGTGCCTACCCTTGGCCGTTGGATCTATACCCCTCCAGGGCAAGCCGGATGAACCGCCCCTTTTTCCTGCGCCGGTTATGTCCGCGCGATTAAAGCGACGACCCGTCTCCGGTTCAATGTTATTGTACCACGCGTCAATCGTTTCCTGGGGAATCGGTTGAAATACCTGATTCCATGTAAACCTGCCGGTTTTAACATAATAAAGAATTGTATCATGCACGGGTCCGAACCGCTTTGACGAGTTATGCGCGCTTGACCGTTTCCATACTACCTCATTCTGAAAATTCTCCTTCCCGAACACCGCATCCATCATCACCTTGAGGTAATGGCTCGCCGTCGGGTCACAATGGAGGTAGATCGAGCCTGTCGGCTTGAGCACGCGATGCAGCTCCAGCATCCGCACCGAGATGTTCGTAATGTATGCCATCATGTCGTTGTCGCGCAGGAACGAGCGCAGCGCCCGCAGCATGTCGGCCGCCGGCGTGTTGCCAAACTGCATCACGTCGTCGAAGGCGCGCTCGGCCGCCTCGTTCCAGTGCCAAGTGTCCTCGAACACCTCGATCTGCGCCTGGCTGGGCTCGCCGGACGGCTCCCGAAACAACATGTTGTAGGTCGCATTAGAGTTGAACGGTGGATCCAGATAGACGAGGTCCACGCTCTCGTCGCGAATGCTCTCGCGCAGCACGCCGAGATTGTCGCTAAAATGAAGGTGATTCGTCATCTGCGGCCCCCTTCCGACGACGTTCTTACCACACCGCAAAAGCGTTCAAACAGCAAAGAATTCGTTGACAGGCGAGTACGCTGTAACTACCATTCGTGAGACATGTGTGCTACGCATTGTGAGATGGAGGGTGCGCATATGGTCTTCGTCGTCCGCTCCTACAGTGAGGCATTGCGGATCGCCCGCGCGGCGGGAGCGGATGCCGCGAATCGGCGGATGCGCAAAGCCGGCCGCCACCGCTGGACCGCGGCCGATTACGACCACGCCGTCGACGTCATGCATCGCGTGCTTGAACAGCTGGGATACATGGTGGCCGGTGAGGTGCGACTGGCCGGGTGAACGTTCGGCGTTGCTGGGGATCGGTGGCGCGGCCGCAGGGATTTGAGAGGACGACGAACGAAGTGTCGTCGTCCCCTTTCGCCCCGGCATGCTCTCGGTGCGGGTCAGGAGAATGCCGGCGTGCGCGTCCCCCGAAGAGGCGGTCAACGCGGACGGATGAGATGTTGCCGCATTCCCGTGGCTTCGTCAGCTGCCACCCTTATCGGTGTCTTGGCAAAATTCGCTGCCGATGGAAACATCCTCAGCCGCGCCCTATGGCCGCCCTGAGATCGCTCCACTCTCTGCGATGGAGGAAAGTGCATGTTTAACGGCGAGTTGGCCCAGCCGGAACAAGCTTTGCTGACCGTGCACCGGCTTGCCGATGCGCAAGGTGCTCTCGCCAGTCCTCAATGCAGCTGGAGGTCGGTCGCCGCAACGCGCTTTCGAATGGGCAAGACCGACGTGACCCTGCCCGCTCTCGGCGTGCCGGCGTATGGCGTCAACTACGGCCGGCACATGCGGTTGCGGCGCACACTCAACGGGCGAACCGTCGGGACAAGCGCAGGGGCGGGCCAGCTTTCGCTCCTGACGTCCGATGTGCCGACACGATGGGTGGTCGATGAGCCCGGCGATGTCGCGCTCGTCTTCCTGAGGGGCGAAGTTTTCGATCGCGCCATTGCGGAGGATGCGGGCCGCAGCCGAGGGGCCGTGGAGATTCCGCCCAAGTTCGCCATCCGCGATCTCGTCCTTGAGCGCATCGCTCATCTGCTGCTCAAGGAGATCTCCGAGCCGGGCCTGGCCAGCCGCCTCGTCGCCGAGGAGCTTGCGGAGGAGCTGGCCCAGCATCTGATCTTCGCCCACTCCAACGTCCCACAGCGACAGCGGCGCTCGCATAGGATCGCTCCCACCAGGTTCAAGCGCGCCGTGGAGTTCATGCTGTCGAACATCGACAGCGAGCTGTCGCTCGCTGACATCGCCGATGCCGCCGGGATGAGCCTCTTCCACTTCGCCAAGGCATTCAAGCAGGCCGCCGGGCAAGCGCCCCATCAGTATTTGACGGCACAGCGAATGCTGCAGGCGCGCGCGCTCCTCCACGACAGGACGTTGTCCATCGGTGAAGTCGCTGCGTCGGTCGGGCTCTCGCACAGCCACTTCACGGCCGTCTTCGGGCGGCAGATGGGAATGACGCCCGGGAAATTCCGCGACGTGCTCCATTCGTGACCACAGGCGCACGAGAGGCCCAAATGAAAAGAGGCCCGGCTTCTTGCTGAGCCGTGGCCTCTTTCCCCTTGGCATCGTCCCCGTGCCTTAAAGAGAACTGGGTTGCACATAAACCGATCAGACGAGGTGGTCAATGCAGTGGGACGTGGCGTCCCACGAAGGTTCTATGTGGCGTTCGCGTTACCGTTAACGGCCGCCGGAGCAAATCGGCAGGAGGGCTCAGGCGAACTTGTCGTAGCGCACGAAGGCGCGCGGCATCCTGGCCTCGTAGGTGAGGTGGCGCAGCACGCTGTCCACCATGACGGGCGGGCCGGCGGTGAAGGCGACCGTGTCGGCATACTGGCCGGCCATGGTGCGGATCATGACATCGCCGACGAGGCCGGCGGCGACGCGAATGCCGGGATGCTGCGGATGGGCCTCGCCGGCCACCGCCTCGTGCGACAGGGCCAGCGTGACCTGCAGCTTCGGCCCCGCAGCGGCCATGAAGCGGGCGAGCTCCTCCATGTAGAAGGCATCGGCCAGGGTGCGGACGCCGAAGAACACATGGCCTGAGCGCTGCTGGAAATAACCCTCGCGCACCGCGCGGTCGACGATTGCCATCATGCCGGCGATGCCCGATCCGCCGGCGACGCACAGGATGTCCTTGCCCTCCTCGGGATGGAAGGTGGCGCGGCCGAGGGGTCCGAACACGGCAAGCTCCGCCCCCGTGGGATCGCCGCCGAACAGCCACTCGGAGAGCTTGCCGCCGGGCAGCTCCTTGACGACCAGCCTCAGCCGGCTGGTGGCGCGGTCGAAGTTGACCATGGAATACGCGCGTCCGCCGGCGATGGCCGGGGTCTCCAGCACCACGAACTGGCCGGCCTCGAAGGTGACGGGCGCGGAGAGCGCGAGCTCGAAGTCCAGCACGTCGTGCACGAGCCGGCGTACGGTCTCGACGCGCCCGGTGCGGTGCGCCGCCAGGGTCTCCGGGTTGGCGTGAGGGGCGATCTTGGCGGGCACGCGCAGGGTGCAGTCGGCCTTCGGCCGCGCCTGGCACATCAGGATGTCGCCCTTCTCGCGCCTGAGCTTGGCGTAGCCGGGCGCGGCATCCCACTCCACGTCCACGGCGCCGGACACGATCCGGCCGCGGCACGTCCCGCACGTGCCGGTGGCGCACTCGTAGGGCAGCGCCAGACCGGCGCGGAGGCCCGCGCGCAGGATGCGCTCGCTCGTGCCGCACTCGAAGTCGAAGGCGCCGGAGTTGGAGTCGATGGTGATCTTCATGGCGGCGACCGTAGCGTTTCCGGGCAAGGTCAGGCAACCGCTGGGCTGACGCCCGGCATGACATGCGACGCCGATGCAGGTAACCTGTATCTGCCAAGGAGCGAGCCCGATGACGACAGCGCTGCGCCGTCAAGAGCCGGTGATCATTGAAGCCTTCGACAAGTTCATCGAGGCACAGGCCGATCCCACCTTGTTCGAGCTGGTGGAGGGTGTCATCGTTATGATGACAAACCCCACCGAGGTGCACGAGCAGATCGCGTCTAACATTGGTGCCCCGCTGAAGCTCGCCATAGATGTGAGGGGGTGCCGCACCTATCTGGGCGGCATTCGCGTCCAGCTCTCGGACGATCCCCGCGACACGGACAAGACTCGGCCGGATGTGGTCGTGCGCTGCGGCGCGTTGGGGACCAAGAATTACATCACCGATCCGCTGGTTGTCGTCGAGGTACTCTCGCCTTCGACGATGGACACCGACCGAGGACCGAAGCTCGAGTTCTACAAGTCGCTGCAGACCGTCAGGCACATCGCCCTCGTCTATCAGGACCAGATGCGGGTGGAGCACTATCGGCGGGAGGAGCGCGGCTTCGAACTCGATGTGCTGACGCACCCCGAGGAGGTCTTATTCTTCGAGGCGGTCGCATTCCGCATCGACTTGGCGCGCATCTATTTCGGTGTCACGCTGTAGGCAAGGTGCCCGCGCGAAGGCGCCAGCAGAGCCGATCCCATCTCGGAGGAGACCCCGCCATGCGCGCCGCCGTCCTGACTGCCGTCAACAAGCCGCTGGAGATTCTCGACCTGGAGCAGGAAGGCCCCAAGGCCGGCGAGGTGCGGATTGAGGTGAAGGCCGCCGGCGTGTGCATGAGCGACTGGCACATCATGAACGGCGACTGGCCGCTGCCGCTGCCCATGGTGCTGGGCCACGAGGCCGCGGGCATCGTCGCCGAGCTGGGGCCGGGGGTGCAGAACGTCAGACGAGGCGACCACGTCATCTTCTCGTTCCGCCCCAACTGCGGGCACTGCCGCTATTGCGCCTCCGGCCGCTCGGTGATCTGCATCGGGCGCAACGACAGCCCGCGCTGGCTGCTGCATGACGGCACCGCGCGCCTCAAGCTCAATGGCGAGCCGGTGAACCAGATGGCGCGCATCGGCACCTTCTCGGAATACGTCGTCTGCCCCGCCGAGCAGGTGGTGAAGGTGCGCGAGGACCTGCCCTGGACGCACGCCGCCATCATCGGCTGCAGCGTGGCGACCGGGGTCGGCGCCGTGGTGCGGCACGCCCAAGTCGAGGCGGGCGCCAGCGTGCTGGTGATCGGCTGTGGCGGCGTCGGCCTCAACGTGGTGCAAGGCGCCAAGCTCGCCGGGGCCGGCACCATCGTCGCCTGCGATCTCCTGGACAACAAGCTTGAGTACGCGCGCGACTTCGGCGCCACCCACACTGTCAACGCCAAGACGGAGGACGCGCTGAAGCGCGTGCGCGATCTGACAGGCGGCCTCGGCGTGGACTATGCCTTCGACGCCATCGGCGGCGACAAGACCGCGGCGCTGGCGGTCGACGCCGTGGCGCCCGGCGGGCACGCGGTGCTGGTGGGCATCCCGGCCTACTCCACCACGGCATCGATCTCGCCGTTCCAGATGGTCTACGGCGAGAAGAAGGTCTCCGGCACCTACTACGGCTCGATCCGCCCGGCGGTCGATTTCGGCGTGCTCGCCGATCTCGACATGACGAAGCGCATCGACCTCGACAGCCTCATCAGCCGCACCTACACCTTCGACGAGATCAACGAGGGCTTCCGCCTGCTCACCACCGGCGCGGTGGCGCGGGGGGTGATCGTGTTCTGATGCGGCCCTGAGCCGGGAGACACCTGGGGCAGGGCGGATTGAGGCGAGGCCGGTAATCCGCCATTGCACCGGTGTATATGGCTCGCAGCGCAACGGTGTTGGACCGGCAGCGGCGTGATGATAGGATATCAGGTTCAGCGCTCTCGATCTCACGTGAAGGGAATGGCAACGTCGCGGCGCAAATTCCTGGCTGGCATTGGGGCCACCTCAGGGCCGAATGGCAGGCAGCTGCATGGCATGAGTGAGGATTCGAGCGCGTATACGACTTGCCGCCCGACCACCCAGGCAGCCGAAGGCGTCCCCCGGCTGCGCTGGACGCTCAGCGAGTTCGAGCGATTGGGTGAGCTTGGCGTATTCACGGAGGAGGACCGGATCGAGCTCATCGAGGGAGAGCTGGTCCCAATGTCGCCCAAGGGAAACCGCCACGAGGTGGTGCGCACCGCCATCCTCAACTGGCTGCGCCGCAATCTGCCGAATGAATTCGATCTTTGCGTCGAGCCCGGCTGGCGTGTGGCCGACAGCTATTGCGAGCCGGACTTCCTGATCGGTCCGGCTGGCTGCAACCCCACCTCCGTGCCCCCGCGCGAGGTCGCTCTGCTGATTGAGGTGGCAGACACGAGCCTCAAGAAGGACACCACGACCAAAGCCGGTCTCTATGCCCGTGCGGGAGTGCGCGATTACTGGGTCGTCAACGCCCGCACGCTGGCGACCAAGGCTTATCGCGAGCCGTCGGCGAGAGGCTATGGCAGACGCGTCAACGTACGCCCGAGCAAGGTGGTGACGTCGCTGGTCATTCCGTCGCTCACGCTGAGGCTGGCCGATCTCGCCATTGAGTGAGCGTAGGGCGGATTAGGCGAAGCCCGTAATCCGTCGATCTGTGCATTTCTGCCCGTGGGCACGCGGGTCCAGTAATGCTGGACCATAGGTCTCACGATGTGTTAGCGGGTTGGCGTAAGGACCCACTCAGTATGCAGGGGCGGAAGCATGCCGGATACAGTTTACATACTTACTAACGCAGCCATGCCAGGACTTGTAAAAATTGGCATTACTAATGGTGATATCGTAACACGCCTGAGGCAGCTCGATACAACGAGCACGCCTCTTCCATTTGAGTGCTTCTACGCTGCCGAAGTGAGAGATGCGACGACGGTCGAGCGGGCAATTCATAGGGCGTTTGGCGACCATCGGGTTAGACAGAATCGCGAATTCTTTAAGGTTTCTCCGGACAAGCCGAAGGCGATCAGAGCTACTATGCATCAGAGAAGTGACACCGGGAGTTGAGACGTTTACTGAGCCTGACGACAGAGAGGCAGTCGCAGAGGCCAAGAAGCGCCGAGCGGTATTCAAGTTTTCATCTGTCGGAATAGAGCCTGGGATTACCCTCCAATCCGTCTTCGATGAGAACATCACGTGTATTGTTAAGGGCGACCGATGGGTTGAGTTTAGGGGCGAGGAAACTAGCCTTTCGAAGTCTGCTCTCCAAATTGCCCATGAAAAAGGCCTCGGCTGGTCGGCTGTGGCCGGTCCTGATTACTGGAAATATG
>JBAPMW010000221.1:0-5935 GCA_049278815.1 Hyphomicrobiaceae bacterium | reverse complement strand
GTCCCCGCCTGCGCGGGGATGACGGCTATGGTGAGGTTGTGCGCTTCCCGCCCGCGTCATTCCCGCGCAGGCGGGACCCCAGGCCACCTCTCCACGCAGGATCGCCGGAAGCTCAAGCGCAACCACGCCGCAAGCTCGCTCCCGGCCGGCAGGCGTTGGGCTGTCCCGCGAACTCTGCTTAGCCCCGCACATCCGCATGCAATCGGTGGAGGCCCTTTGCATGCGCTGCTCACTGATGCTGGCTCAACGAATGACTGAAGGTCTTGTCAGGTTCCCTGTACGTATGCCCATATGACAAATGCAGTCATGTTCGTGGGGTGTTCATGTTGATACTCAAGATGCCGGGCGGAGCCATCGAGCACGTCAAGGAGGACAACCTGTTTTGGATGCGCAAGGCTCTCGCGGGTGAACGCAAGGATGCAGTGGTTCTGAGAATCGGTGCCGACAGATTCTACTCAATCGAGACGCTTGCTGAGCTGATCGCGAAGTTCACGGAAGCGAATGTTGCGATTGCGAAGCTCACGCCTCCCGAAGGCAGACTGACGATGGCGGTCAACGCGGCCAACGTGATCGAGGTGGAGGCAGGCAACCCAAAAATCTACCACGAGCGGGCGCGTGCAGTCCTCGTCTTCTCGCCAAGAGTCCGCCTCGCGGTGAGAGAAACGGAAGCCGAGGTGCGTGCGGCGCTCGACACGGCGAAGGCTTCGATGGGGCCAAGGCCGATCGCGTCCTTGCGGCGCCCGGCGCGCGGCTCGCGCCGTGCCGCAGCGGGTCGGTAGCGGCAGCGCGTCCTTGGCGATTCTGGGCCTCTCCTGCTAGGAAGTGGCACGCGCGCCAGTGCGCCCCAGGATACCCCCGCCGTGAGCCCCGTCATCAAGCTCCACAAGAACGACCTCCCCCCCGGCCTCGCCTTCGGGAGCAGCGTCGCCATCGACACCGAGACGATGGGGCTGCGGCCGCACCGCGACCGACTGTGCGTGGCGCAGCTTTCGGGCGGGGACGGCCATGCCCATCTGGTGCAGCTCGACGGCAGGGACTGGTCGGCGCCCAACCTCAAGGCGCTGCTGGCGGACCCGGCGGTGCTCAAGCTCTTCCACTTCGCGCGCTTCGACGTGGCGGTGCTGGCGCAGCACCTGGGCGTCGTCGCGGCGCCCGTCTACTGCACCAAGATCGCCTCCAAGCTGGCCCGCACCTACACCGACCGGCACGGCCTCAAGGACCTGTGCAGCGAGCTGTTGGGCGTCGAGATCTCCAAGCAGCAGCAGAGCTCCGACTGGGGCGCGGAGAAGCTCACGGACCAGCAGCGCCACTATGCCGCCTCCGATGTCCTCTATCTTCACGCCCTGAAGGCGAAGCTCGACGCCATGCTGGCGCGGGAGGACCGGCAGGCTTACGCCCAGGCCTCGTTCCAGTTCATCGCCACCCGCGCCCGCCTCGACCTGGCCGGGTTCGAGGACGTCGACATCTTTGCCCACTGAGCCGGCAGGCCCGCGGGCCACAGTGTCCCGAAAACCGCAGACGTCCAAGCGCTTGGCGCCGGCGGCCAAGTCGCCATTGGGCCACCAGTCCCAATCTCACCCCAATTGCCCGCCATTTTGTGCCGCGAATCGGGGAAAAAACGCGGAAAGCGGCTTCGCCAGCGGCGAGGCGCGGGGTGGGGGTATGGCCATCGCCATCGACAGCCGGCAGGCGCGCCGTCCGGGCTTCATGCCGCCGGCGGCCCTTGCGCGCATCGGCCAGCGCGCCCATGCGTTCCGGGCCGCGCAGGGCCACAGCCTGCTCGTGCGGCTTTTGCGGGTTCTCCTCCCGCTCGCCATCGTCGGCATCCTGGGCGGCTACGTCGCGACCGTGGTCATCACTTCCACGCTCCTGCCCAAGATCAAGCTGGAAGGCTTCACGATCACGGCCGACGACCTCACCATGAAGGAGCCGAGCTTCACCGATACCACCAAAGACGGCCGCTACGAGGTGCGCGCCAGGCGCGCCATTGTCAGCTTCGGCCAGAAGAAGGACACCCCCGTCAAGCTGATCGATGTCAGCGGCGAGCTGGTGAAGAAGAGCGGCGAGATCACCAAGCTCAAGGCCAAGAACGGCCTTTACGACAACGCCAAGGGCGAGCTGGAGCTGCTCGACGGCATCGAGATCGACGGCTCCACCGGGGTCATGGCGCGCCTTACGCGGGCGCGGATCTATGCCAAGGAAGGCAAGGTGGTCTCCACCGACCCCGTCAGCGCCAACATGCCCGCGGGCTCGGTCCAGGCCGGGTCGATGACCATGGGCACCAAGACCAAGCTGGTGCAGTTCCGGGGCGGCGTCAACGTGCGCCTGGTGCCGCAGCAGGGCCGGGCGCTGGCCACCGGCAAGGACGCCCGCCAGCCGGTCGACATCCGCGCCGAGGAGCTCGACGTCGACGACAGCGCCAAGACCGCCCACTTCCGCGGCGAGGTGGTGGCGATCCAGGGCGAGACCATGCTGCAGACGCCCTCGCTGCTGATCAACTACGAGGGCAAGGCCGCCGCGCTCGCGGCCGAGGGCGAAGGCGCCAAGACCACCAGAGCCAAGCAGGGCGGCACGCGCGTCACCTTCCTGCGGGCGCGCGAGGGAGTGGAGATCACCGCCGGCCAGGACCGCCGCATCGTCAGCGACCTGGCCGATTTTGACGTCACGGCCGAGACGGCGCTGTTCGACGGCAACGTGACGGCGACGCAGGAGAAGAACATCCTGAGGGGCGGGCGGCTGTCGATCGACCGCAAGGCCGGCAAGACCCGGCTGGAGACGCCGGGCGGTGGCCGCATCCTGGCCACCTTCATACCGCCGGCGGGCGCCGTGCGCCGGCCGACGAAACGCCCAAACCCCGTCGAGACCGCCCAGGCCTCCCCGATGGGCGGCTTCAAGGCCGACCGAGATGCCCCCATGACCGTGGAGGCGACCCTGCTGGAGCTCATCGACACCGCCAACAAGGCGGTCTTCACCGGCAATGTCACTGCCCGCCAGGGCGAGATGATGCTGCGCACCTCCCAGCTCACCGTCTTCTACTCGGGCAAGGCCGGGCTCGGCCTCTCCGACACCGCCGACAGCCCCGTCGCCGGCAAGGGCAAGGGACGGGAGAAGGCAGAGAAGACCGAGATCGTGCGCATGGAGGCCCGGCAGTCGGTGATCGTCAGCACGGAGGAGCAGAGCGCCACCGCCAAGTGGGCCGACTTCGACGTGAAGGCCAACACGGCGCTGCTCGGCGGCGGCGTGACGATGGACAAGATGGTCCCGCACCCCACGGACCCGACGAAGAAGACGCTGGACGTGGTGGTGGGCGAGCGTCTGCGGCTGGACCTTACGACCGGCGTCTATCAGGTCGAGTCGGAGCCGACCACGCCGCCGGGGACCGTGGCGGCGCCAAAGGCTGGTGCGGGCGACGGCAAAGCCAAGGGTCCCGTCACGTCGCCGACGACGGGCTGCGCGCCCGACCGCATCTGCGGGGTGTTCTACCCCAATCAAATCAAGCAGAAGGCCTTGGATGCGCTGAAAAAGAAGGCCCCCAAGGCCGATGGCAACTGACCAGCTGGCTGGCGCCGGCAACTCCTCGCGGCTGGCTCTGGGGCTAAGCTGTCGCCGGACAAAGAGCGACGCCGCCGGCTGCCGACGATACGCTAGGATGGTAGGATGAGCCTGTTTCCCGCCCGCAAGAGGACCGGCCGACCGCCCATGGCGCCACCGGCGCTGCCCGGTCCCGGCCGGCCCAATGGCAGCCTCGCGCCAGGGCACACCGGCGCCGACAGGGTGCCCTCAGGCGAGGGCTGGCTCAGCGTGCACGAGGTGCGCAAGAGCTACCGCAGCCAGCCGGTGGTGCGCGGCGTCTCGCTGGCCGCCCGCCGCGGCGAGGCGGTCGGCATCCTGGGTCCCAACGGCGCCGGCAAGACCACCCTGTTCTACATGATCACCGGCCTGGTGGCGGCCGACGCCGGCCGCGTCACGCTCGACGGGCGCGACGTGACACGCCTGCCCATGTACCGCCGCGCCCGGCTCGGCATCGGCTATCTCCCGCAGGAGCAGTCGATCTTCCGCGGCCTGACCGCCGAGCAGAACATCATGGGGGCGCTGGAGCTGGTTGAGCCGAGCCGCAAGAAGCGCCGCGAGCAGCTCGACAGCCTGCTGGACGAGTTCGGGATCGCCCACAAGCGCAAGGCCCCCGCCATCGCGCTCTCCGGCGGCGAGCGGCGCCGTCTGGAGATCGCGCGCGCGCTGGCCACCGGCCCCTCGTTCATGCTGCTGGACGAGCCGTTCGCCGGCATCGACCCCAGGGCGGTGGAGGAGATCCAGAACACCGTCCGCCATCTGACGCAGAAGGGCATCGGCGTGGTCATCACCGACCACAACGTGCGCGAGACCCTCAACATGGTCAACCGCGCCTACATCATCTACGACGGCCAGATGCTGATCCACGGCACGCCGCAGGAGATCATCGGCAACGAGATGGTCCGGCAGGTCTACCTGGGCAAGACCTTCGACTAGTTATTAGGGGCTCCACGCCGTTTGGCGTGTCCCAGCGGCATGCAGATTGGCGCCGTCGGAAAATGATGTGATGCCTACCGATCTGGAGCGGTCTGGGCCTACCCAGCCGCTACGGTTCCCTCCAGACCCGCAACGCGCAGTGACTGGAGATGTGTCTGAAGTCATCGTCGGTCGTAAGCATCGTCAGGTCATGACGGATGCATAGCTGGGCCAAGAGGGCATCGATCGTCCCGATCTGCACGCCGCTGCGCCGGCAGCGATTTCTCAATTCAGCCGCCCGAATGTGATCCTCGCGATCGGGCATCAAGAGGGGTACGGAAGCGAACCGGTCCAGGATTTGATTGCGCGCCTTGGGGCCAGAGAAGCCCTGGAGAAGCTCCTGGAGGACAAGGCCTGTCGTGAGGATGGTGGCGCCGCTTTCGATGGTTTGGATGAGAGCCCGCACCTCCGGCACGGACGCCGGCACGTCGCGCCGAAAGGCGAGAGACCAGACGCTCGTGTCCACGAAGAGGCTCAACCGCGTGTTCGCTCCGCCTTATAGTCGTAAGAGCGATCCCATTCGAGCTTGCCCATCAACTCAAGCAGGCGCTTCTGCTGTCTTCGCGCGATGAATTCCTGCAGAGCCTTCGTAACGGCAGCCTTCTTCGTGCGCTCGCCGCTCACCTCCAGAGCGCGTTCGATCAACTTAGGATCTATCGACAGGTTCGTTGCCATGTGTGAACCTATACACATATTGTCACACAGATCAAGAAGCCGCCAGTCGCTCGCGAAAAATCCATGCAGCGGTGCACCCCTTGGGCATCCAATTCGGAAGCGAGAGCGTATCGTCACCGCAAGCCAGCGCGACGGTGCCAGCCTATCGGGTCCGCATCTGGCGGTGGCGCGGCACTAAACCGGCTTGCCGGGTGCGCAAAGCGCCGGCAATCTGCGCGCACCGGTAAGGCCGCTCCGAGGGGCTGATTTTGGCAGAGACGGATCCAAGCAACGACGCAGCGCCTGGCCGGCGCAAGCTGGCGAGCCCGCGGCAGCTGCGGCCCCTTGCGTCCCTGTGGCCCTCCATCGGGCGCTATCCGGGGATGCTGGCGGCGGCGGCCGCGGCGCTCGTGGCCTCGGCGGCGGTCATGCTCGCGGTGCCGGTGGCGATCCGGGGCATGATCGACGGCGGCTTCTCTCATGCCGCCTCCAACGCCGACGGCGGCGGCATCGACGGCTACTTCCTCTCCCTGATTGCCCTGGGCCTGGGCCTGGCGGTCGCGAGCGCCGCCCGCATGTACGCGGTCAACTGGCTGGGCGAGCGGGTGGTGGCCGATCTGCGGGCCGAGGTCTTCCGGCACCTGGCCTCGCTGGGGCCCGCCTTCTACGAGACCATCCACTCCGGCGAGGTGATGAGCCGCCTGACGGCCGATACCACCCAGATCAAGAGCGCTGC
>JBAPMW010000220.1:0-2324 GCA_049278815.1 Hyphomicrobiaceae bacterium | reverse complement strand
GGACAGGGTGGGGGGGATTGCAGAACATCTGTACGACCGGGTTGATCCCTGACCATCGCAGGTCGGGAATCCCCCCACCCCTAACCCCTCCCCACAAGGGGGAGGGGAATCCGGGCGGCGCTTTCTTGTTGCTCATTGCTCAGCTCGCCGCCCATAGCCTACCCAAAGCCGGTCAGTTTCGTCTTCGACCTTCTGGGTCTGACCCCGTCAGGAACCCCCATGACCGCCCCCTACGCCGGCAGCAACATCACCGGGACGGGGGGCCTCATCGCCGTCGACAAGGTGGGCAACCACATCCGCTTCTACGATCCGGAGAGCCTGCGCGAGATCGGGAGCTTCGCCGCACCCGAGCCGGCGGCGCACGAGCTGGCGATCTCGCACGATCGCGCCCATGCGTTCGTGCCGCTGTACGGCGACGGCGTCTACGGCAGCAACAAGAGGCCCAACAACAAGATCCTGGTCGTCGACCTCAAGGCGCAGGCCCTCGTCGATGTCATCGAGCTCGGCGAGATGACGGCCCCGCACGGCATGGTGGCCACGTCCGACGGCAAGCTGTGGGTGGTGGCCGATATTCCGAACAAGCTCCTCGTCGTCGATCCGGCGCGACGTGAGGTCGAGGCGGCCTACGACTGCCCGTCCAAGGGCGCGCACCAGCTGGCGCTGCTGCCCGACGAGTCCAAGGTCTACGTCTCCTGCAAGGAGGGCGACCTTGCCGTCTTCGACCGGGAGCGCCGCACCTGGACCGCGAGCGTCCCGATGCGCGCGCCGGGCGTCATGAGCGGCAACGGCAGCGGCAGCGAGGGCGTGATGCCCGCGCCGGCCGGCGACCGGCTCGTCGTCATCGACAACACCAACAACGACCTGCGCGTGATCGACACCCGCACCGACACCGAGGTGGACCGCGTGCCGCTCATCTCCTGCCCGCCCTCCAACCCCAGGCGCTCGCGCCTCGCCAAGCTGATGTTCTCGCCGGACGGCCGCTGGCTGGTGTCCACCGCCTACGCCAGCGCGCTCGCCTGGGTCATCGACGCCGCGGATCTCAGGCGCCAGACCCTGGTGCCGGTCGCCAAGGGCCCGCAGGGCATGGCCTTTCCGCCCGACGGCCGGTCGGTGATCGTGTCGAGCCACGACAGCGGCCTCCTCACCCGCATCGACTTGGCCGAGCCGCGCGCCGTGGCGGCCTACGATGGCGGCAGCGGCATCGAGGTGCTGGCGTTCTATTGAGGATGGGTCGGTAATTGGCCCACCACCGCCCCCTCGAACAGCTCCTCCACCGCGAACGCGCGCGGGATGATCCGCTGCTCCGCCGCGTACTGCACGATCAGCTCCAGCGGCTTGCGGTTGGCTTCGAGGCCATGCGGGAAGAAGTCGATGCCGTCGGCGGGAGGCGGGGCGAGCGCCTTGCTTTCCTGGAGGAGGCGGTAGATCTCGGCGACCACGTCGGGGCGGGTGTCGGCCAGCGCCTTGGAGACGACGAAGTAGTGGTTCACCGGCACCGTGCCGTGTTTCGCCACCCATGCCCTGGCCTGCTCGTTGGGATTCGGAAGCAGGTGGCGAATGTGGGGGTGGTCCTTGGTGAGGTCGCCGGCCGGGATGGCCGCATCCACGTCGCCGTCGATCAGCATCTGGTCGAGCGACTTGGCGCCGGAGCCAGATCCGGAGCCAGTGCGCTCGACATTTGCCGGATCGCGGTACTCGGCGAGGTGGGCGTCGTCGGTGCAGACCCAGGTGAGGCGGTCGAGATCGACGCCGTGCTCGTGCTTGAGGATGCCGCGCACCCAGATGCCGGTGGTCTGGGTGTAGCTGCGCACGGCGATGCGGCGGCCTTCCAGATCCTTCGGCTCAAGCTCGCCCTTCGCGGCGTTGTAGAGAATCGTGTGGTGCTGGAAGCGCGCCATCACCACCGCCGGCAGCAGAACGAGCGGCTTGCCGTAGGCCTTCGCCTGCAGGAAGCTGCCGATGGCGAGCTCGCCCGCGTCGAAGGCGCCCTCGCGGATCATCGGCTTGAAGCCCTGGTTGGCGGGCTTCGGCCCGCAGAAGTCGAAGTCCACGAGGTCGGATTTGACCTCCCCGGCCTTCAGGGCGCGCACGACCGGATTGTCGGCGAGGTTGGTCCTGAGGCGGACCTTGCCTGTGGCTGGAAACGTTGTGGTCATCGCACCGATGACTCCGACTGATGGGACGGTGTCATCCCGGCACTTGTTGCCGTGATCCAGCGCAACGCGAGCGCCGGCGTCCGCAGTTGGCTGGATGCCGGGGACAAGCCCCGGCATGACATGAACGGCACCCCATTATCGTCCCGCCAGTGCCCTCGCCTTGTCCAG
>JBAPMW010000219.1:0-14777 GCA_049278815.1 Hyphomicrobiaceae bacterium | reverse complement strand
CTCCCCGCAAGGGGGAGGGGGATCCCGTTGCATTTGTGACTCGGGTGGCGATTTCATTGACCGCTGTGCGTCCGAATCCCTTTTCATCAATCGAGCCCACCCTGGCGCTGCCACACCCACTTGAGGCTGCGGCGCATGCCCTCCTCCAGGTCGACCACGGGCCGGTAGCCAAGCTCGGCCCTGGCCTTCTCGATGCTGCAGGCGATGGTCTTGTTCATCTCGGACAATACGTGGACCTTCTGGTGGTAGAGGCCAAGGCCCTGCAACGTCTTGTCCACCACCCAGGCCACCTCGCTCGCCAAGCCCGGCAGGCGCATGCGCTTGTGGGCGCATTTCTGTCCGAGCTCCGTCTCCAACAGCCGCTCCACCGTGTCGATGATCTCGCGCATGGTGTAGGGTCGCTCGTCGGCGATCCAGTAGGTGCGGCCATTGGCGGCCTCGGTGGCCGCGGCCAGGATCAGGCCCTGGCACAGGCTATCCACGTAGGCCATGGAGCGGCGGTTGTCGCCGCCGCCAACCAGGGGCCCCTTGCCGTCGCGGATCATGCGGAAGAACAGCGATTGCCGCGGCGGCTGGTTGGGGCCGTAGAACCAGGGCGCGCGGATGATCACGGTCTCGATCCTGCCCGCCTGGTGGTACGCCGTGACCGCCTGCTCCATCAGCATCTTGGAGCGGCCATAGTGCATATAGGGACGGTAGGGCGAGGACTCATCGAACACGTGGTCGGGGTGCGGGTTGGTGCCGCAGGGCGAGTTGGACGACATCACCACCGCGCGGCGCACCCGTGCGGCAATGGCGGCCTCCAGCACATTGCGGGTGCCGTCCACGTTGACCCGGTAGAGCTCGGCGCGGCGCCTCGGATGGATGATGCCGGCCACATGGAACAGCACGGCTTCGCCCGCAACGTCCGGGGCGCCCTCGCACAGCCGCGCGCAATCCGCAGGCCGCGTGATGTCGCCCCGCACGATCTCGACGCGGTCGCCCAACCCCTCGATGAGGGAGGCATCCTCGCCGGGCAGCACCAGGCAGCGCACTCGCAGCCGCGGGTCCGGCTGAGGCACCCAGCCGCATTCCGGCAGGCCCTGGACGAGCGCTCCCACCAGCCGGCTGCCAAGCCAGCCCGCGCCGCCCGTCACAAGCGCAAGACCGCTCATCTGGCCGATCGCCTCCCCTCCAGCGCGGGTACCCGTGCGGATTTAACCTCACATGGACCATATTCCCATCTGCCAAATGACAGCACCACGGTCGCCGCTCCTGCGACGAGCGTCCACGGCACGCAGGGCGGAAGGATCATGGCAGGTGCGTCGGACTCAACAGGCGCGCGCAGGCCACCTCGATCTCGGCTTGACCGGCGCCGGTCGACACGAGCCTGGCGAGCGGCTTCATGGTATCGGGGCTCGGCAGCGGCAGGGCCTCCAGCTCATAGGCCGATACCGCGACGCTGCCGCTGATGCACCGGAACGCCCGGTCCGCGGCCTGGGAGTTGAGGAACGCCGCCACCACGTCTGCCGCGACGCGGGAGGCGCCGTTTGTTGGACGGATCATGTTAAGGTGGTTCTCGATCACAGCTGCCTTGTGACGTGCGAGGAACGCTTGGGGGAGGGCCGCGGCAATCAGGCGGCGTGCCTGCTCCTTGGCTGTCGTTCGCTGCAGCAGAATGCAAGGGTTGCGCGCAATGAGCCAATCGTCGTCCGGACCAATCTCGAAGTACGGCGCATGATTGCGTTTGTCCGCTCTCCAAACGAAACGCCCATCGCTGGTGACGGCCTCGGCCCAGATAAGGGGGAGTGTCTTGGGTCCCGGCTGGTGCGCGAGCTGGGACTTGTGCCGGTTCCAGACCAGCGGTCCGGTGCTGACCGCAAAGCCCCAATCCGCTATGCGGCATGGGAGGCTCGACAGAGCCTCGATAAGGGCGGCCTCCTCCTCTGAGCGTGGCATGAGCCACGGCTGGCTTGCTTCCGCGGGCAGACGGAAGGTCCCCACTCTCCGGATCTTCAGCCGGGTGTCCCCTTCCGGTTTTGCCATGGAGACTGTTGCGGTCTTGCGCCGGGAACCACGCCGGTAGAGCGCCAACAGGACCTCCTGCAGGACTCCATCGAACACGCCCTTGCGGACCGCCACGAAGTCCAGCGCGATTGGACGGGCCTCCTTCGCCAACAGCTGCCGCAGCCGCTTGAAGTACTCGCCGGCCAAAAAGCTGGTGGGCGTAAGATAGGCGAGCAGGCCGTTGGGCCGGGTGTGGCGGATCGCGATCTCCATGAACAGCGCGTAGAGATTGGCGTGGCCGTAGAGCGCCCGGCTGAACCGGCGCCGTCGCGCATCGCTGAGCCGGACGCGGCCATACGGTGGGTTGCCGATGACCAGGTCGAATCCCGGCTCGGGCTCCTCTATGTCGAGCGTGTCGCGTACCGCCACGACGCTGGGGAGCCGCCGCCCCGCCAGCATCGCAGCCGGCAGCAGCACCGCGTCCAAGCTCACCTGCGAGAGCCAGGCGGAGAACGGGTCGATCTCGTACCCTCGTACCTGACTGCCGATGTTGCCGATCAGGATGGCGGGGTCGCATCCTTCCAGTGCAGCGACGATGCGCCTGGCCACCGGCGCGAGGAATGCGCCTCCGCCGCAGGCCGGATCGAGCACGCGCGCTTTGGCCCAATCGATGCCCGCATCTGTGGCTTGATCGAGCATGCGTTCGGCCAGAGCCGGCGGCGTAAAGTAGATGCCACGCCGAACCCGATATTCGCTCGGCAGCATCGACGTGTAGGCGAGGCCCAGCCGATATCCTGCCTGATCCACAGGAAGGTCCGCGGCTGCTCGACCCGCCGCCTCGGCGCGCTCTGAGAGGATCTCCGGCAAATCGGCAAATGCGCATTCGTAAGCACGGAGCGAATGGCCACCGCCAGCCTTTCCAGCCAACCGGCCCCACCACGCTTCAACCGCACGGTGCGCAAAAGCGCGGGCAAGCTCTATCGCGTCGGCTTCGGTTGAGTGAGCACTATCGTGCCCTGTGAGACTGTCGTTCTGTCCCGATCGGCTCGCCCCGCGAGCCTCGCGCCGGGAGACGACGGTTGTCGAGCGACTCAATCTTGCAGCCCCCACCGCGCCCGCTCCCCCATCATTTCCAGGCCGCGCAGAACCTGAACATGGCGCGCCTGCGGCCTCTCCAGCCCTGCCTCGAACCCGTCTGGCCTGCTCCAAGGAGAAACCCAGCCATCGGCCGGCGGCATGCCGCGTGTTGGGTCTTCCCCCAGCTACCGCCGGGGTCGACCCAACCTAAAGGAATCGCGTCGGCCACATGATGGTGCGCCACATATGGGCGGAGGGGCTGTTGTCGAGGCCGAGGCCTTCTTCAGGCTGCCTGAAATTGCGGCCGATGATGTCGACGAAGTCGTCGAGGTTGATCTTGGCGTTGGGATCGAACGAGTAGATGTCGTTGAGGGTGATGAGGCGCGAGGTCATGTACCACTTGTGCTTTCGCGCGCGCTCGTGCTCCGCGACGATGTAGGGCTCGGGCTTGTAGTCGGCCCCGAACAGCTTCTTGTACATCTCGGGATACTCGTAGCCCACCGACGGGTCGGGGAAGAAGCGCAGGGCCTGGTGCATCTTGACGGCCCACGCCACCTCCTCCTCCACGTAGGGCTCGATCATCTGCGCGCCCCAGTAGCCGTGGTCGCAGCGGATGAAGCTGACGATGCCGACGTCGTGCAGCAGGCAGGCCAGGATCACCTTCTCGGAGTGGCCGGCCTTGAGCGCGTGGGTGGCGCTTTGCAGCAGGTGCGAGGTGGAGGCGAAGCGGCAGCGGAAGTAGTCCACCAGCGTCGGCTTCTCCGGCATCTGCGGCAGGCGCGGGTCGGCGCCCATCAGCAGGTGTCTGCCGGGGTTCTGCTGGAGCAGCTCGAAGCCGCCATCCATCTTGACCTTGCCGTCGGTGAGGTGGCTGAACGTGGACTTGCTCGCGATGTGCCGCTCCATGTCGTGCATCAGCTGCTCTTCGAGCGCGTCCGCGCGCTCGGACATGGTCAGAGCCGAGGCGGTGTGCTGCATGCCGGTCTCCATTCCTGTGGGCTGCCGAAGGGACGCCGTGGCGCAGAGGATGCGTCGCTTTCGGCATCGGCGGCAAGTGGGTTGGGCAGGGTATCAGCGAAAGCCTATGGATACGGGCCGCCGAAGTCGCATCACAGTCGCATCACGCAGTCTTGTCGAACTCAGCGATGTCGGCGAGCTCGTCAGCGGTGCCGAGCGCAAGCTTCTGTGTGATGCCGCGCGCGAATGCGGCGGTGCGCTGCACGACCAAGTCGCGTTGACGATCGACAGTGACGATGTGATAGCTGTCATCGAGCACGCAAGTCTCCACCATCCCGCCCAGAGATCGCTGCAGATAGGCAGCGTTGCGCAGACTCGCGCGATCGTCCTCGCGCGGGTGCAGGATCAGGGTTGGCTGGCGAATGCCGCCGAGCTGGCGCTTCACGGTATCTACCAGCCAGCGCATCTCCAGCATCACCCGTCCGGGATTGGAGAGCTGGCCGGCCTTCGAGCTGTCGCCGCTGTTGACCGCGGCCATCACCAGCGCGCGCACGCGCCGGTCCTTGATGCCGTACGGATGCCGCTCGGAGAACGTAATGAGATCCGCGATCTTGCGATGACGCACCAGATTGAACAGGACGCTGTACCAGGGCACGCCCCAACCATCGAGCCTGAGAGTGGGAGCGAAGAGGGTGGCACCGTGCACATCGCCCGGCCGCTGGGCGGCCAGATGCAGCGCCAGGACGGCCCCCATCGAAAGACCGCCGACGATCACCGTCGTGCAGCTCCTGCGCAGCTCCGTAAGCGCATCCTCGACCGTTGCGTACCAGTCTCTCCAGCCGGTCGCGCGCAGGTCCTCGAAGCTTCCGCAATGTCCCGCGAGCTGCGGGCAGCTTACGGTGTAGCCGGCCCGTGCCAAGCCGATCGCAACGAACCGCATCTCGACCGGCGTGCCGCCGAGACCGTGGATCAGCAGAAAACCTGCGGGCCCGCCGCCAAATATCTCGCTGTGGTCTGCGATTGCCATGTGCTTCGCTCTTCTTCTTGTCGTTGCGGCGACGCGGCGCGGGGGCTCATGCCGACTTTCGCGCGTTCCTGACGAGCCAGCCCGCCATGACCGCCGTCGCCTCGGAGAAGTTCTCGACCGGCCGATGCGGAATCCCCTTGGACCGGCAATGCGCCGCGAGCTGGCCCTTCGCCAGGACCAGTTGCGATCGCGCCGCAATGCAGAAATCGGATCTGCCATCGCCCACGACGACCTCGAGCTGTCCGCCGCCGCTCCGAAGGCGATGGCCGCACTTGCAGTTCCCCAGCGATGCCGCGCAATCGCCCCTCGTGAACGGAAAGCTGAGCCGCCACCGGTCGCCGCCGAGCCACTGCAGCCGGTTTGCAAAGGAGGGCAGCTCCAGCTTGGCCGCGCGCAGCACGTGGCGCACGACGCGGTCCATGCCATCCGACAGAACGACAACCTGCAATTGCCAGCGCCGGCACAATTCGACGAAGGCACGAAAGTGCCGATCGATCACGCAGGTATGAAGCAACCGGTCGAGGGCTTCGGGCGTCGCCCTCAGGAGGTCAACCTGCCGGGCCATGCAATCCTGCGCCGTACGTCGGCCCTCCTGCCATTCCCGCTCGATCTCGCGCCAGGAAGGATCGCAGAAGCGGTCGAATACGGTGTCGGTCGGGTCGGCCGGCGCGATCGTCCCGTCGAAGTCGACATATACGGTTCCGAGCATTCCCTGCCTTCCGGGGCGAACCAACAAAAGCGGCGCCGCGGAGGGCGCCGATGAAGAGCACAACTGCGGATATGGTCAGACGAGGTGGCTCGGGCAAAGCGTCAGATAGCAGCAGGGTTTATCACGTAGAATTCAATTCGAGTGTGAAGCGTGCGTCACGACAATTGCCTGCTTTAAGGCGCATCGGCGCGGGGCTCCCTCTCCCCGCCGCCCTCGGGCCGTCCAAGAGCTCAACCTCGCAAGAATTGTCCCGAGGGCGACGGGGAGAGGGTTGGGGTGAGGGGCAGCAAAGGGCTCTAACCTATCAACGGCCTTCAGAAGGTCCGTTCACGCTTTGAGGCCCCTTGTGGAGAGGGCTTCCCTTGCGGCTGCCCCTCACCCTAACCCTCCCCGCAAGAGCGGGGAGAGGGTATCCAGGCGGCGCCTCGGGCTTGTATTTCGTGTCAGTCGACCGACGTACGCCTACAACGCTCGCAGCGCGGCGGACAACCTGAGCGGCTTGCCGGAGACGGAGACGAGAACCACCGTCACCTCGGCTGTGAAAACCTCCACGCCGTCCCGGCTGATGCGCTGGTCGAGCACGAGGGTGGCGGCCGTCGTCTCCTTGACGCGGGTGGCCACCTCCAGCACCTCGTCGATGCGGGCGGGCTTGAGGAACTCCAGCGCCATGCGCCGCACCGCGAACGCCGCCGGCTCGCGCCCGCCAGCGCCCTCGCTCAGGGCCTTGTGGTCGTTGCCGATCAGCCGCAGGAAGTCGGAGCGTCCGCGCTCGCACCAGCGCACGTAGCTGGCGTGATAGACGAGCCCCGAGAAGTCCGTGTCCTCGAAGTAGACCCGGACCGGCAGCACATGCCGCCGCCCGGACGCGTCGGAGACGATACGGCCGGCAAGATCCGGCCAGCGCACTCCGGTGTCAGGCGCTTGCGACATGGGCGGGGGCGCCGACATCCACCATGACGACCTCGGGCGGCACGCCGATGCGCACCGGCAGGATCGAGCAGCCGAGCCCCCCCGAGACGATCAGGTGCCGATTGTTCTCCACGATGTGGCCATAGGCGTAGCGGTTGCCAAAGCGCGAGGGTACGCGCGGCGAATAGCCGAACAGGCGCACCTGGCCGCCGTGGGTGTGGCCCGACAGCGTGAGCGACACCCGCTCCGGCACCTGCGTGAAGATGTCGGGCTCGTGCGCCAGCAGGATGACGGGGGCGTCGTCGGTGACCCTGGCGAGCGTCCCCGGCAGATCGTCGACGCCCCGGCGGCCGGTCCGGCGCCGACGGCGCAGCGGCTTGACGAAGGCGAGCTGGTCACCGAGCCCGGCGAGCCAGAACCCATGCCCGTCCTTGCGCAGCTGCACCGCGTCGTTCTCGTACACCGGGATGCCGAAGCGCTCCAGCATGCGCCGGCCGAGCACCGGGCCGTGGCCCGAGCGCTGCGCCGCCAGATCGTCCCACCAGTCGTGATTGCCCAGGATGGCATGCACTCCGAGCGGCGCCCTGAGGACGCTGAGCGCCTCGGCCCACTCCTCCGGCGCCACCGCGCGGGTCTTGAACCTGTGGCTGGCGGCAAAGTCGCCGAGCAGCACAATCATGTCCGGCTTGAGCTCATTGGTGCGCTCGGCGATGGCGCGGATACGCGCGGCCGGCATCAGCGGCCCGCCGGCGTGCACGTCGGCAATCACGCCGACGGTCAGATTGAGGCCTGGCGTCCAGTTTGGCGGGCTCACGCGATAGCGCGTGACGCTCAGGCGGTAGCCCGGCTCGATGGCGAGGGCGTAGCCCGAGAGCCCCACCATGCCGGCGCCGGAAAAGCCCAGCGCGGTAAGAAACCGCCGTCGGGACATCCCCCGCACGACGCTGCGCGCCCCCGCCCTCCGGGCGCGCGTCTGCGGCAATTCGTCGGCCATTATGCCCCTCTGAGCCCCAGATCCATACTGGCCCGCCTTATGTGCAAAGCACAAAAGCCCCCCCGCGGCAATCCTGCGTTTCGACCGGCATGAATGTCATGCTGCCGAGCGTTGCCGCGCCTCACGTGTCAGCTCCGCCTGACGAGGCGGCTCTTCTTAACCCGCCGCCTTGCCACCGGCTGCACCGGGCTCATCGAGCTCTGGACCCTCCGCCCCGTCGAACAGCCCCATCTGCGGCGTCGCCGAGCGGGCCGGCCCCGTGAGCCCCAGGTGCTTGTAGGCCCTCAGCGTCAGCACCCGCCCGCGCGGGGTGCGGCCGATGAAGCCCTGCTGTAACAGGTACGGCTCGACGATCTCCTCCAGCGCGTCGCGCGGCTCGGAGAGCGCCGCCGAGATGGTCTCGATGCCCACCGGTCCGCCGTCATAGTTCTTGGCGATGCAGGTGAGATAGCGGTGGTCGAGGGCGTCGAGCCCCTCGGAATCGACCTCCAGCTGCCGCAGCGACCGGTCCGCCACCGCGGCATCGATCACGCCGGCCCCTTCGACCGCCGCGAAGTCGCGCACGCGCCGCAACAGGCGGCCGGCGATACGCGGCGTGCCGCGCGAGCGGCGCGCGATCTCGGCGGCACCGTCGGCGCTGATGGGCAGCCTGAGCACCCCGGCGCCGCGCTCCACGATCGTCTGCAGCTCGGCGTGGGTATAGAAATTGAGCCGCACGGGAATGCCGAAGCGGTCGCGCAGCGGGGTGGTGAGAAGGCCCGTGCGCGTGGTGGCGCCGACCAGGGTGAACCTGGCGAGGTCGATCTTCACCGAGCGCGCCGCCGGCCCCTCGCCGATGATGAGATCGAGCTGGTAGTCCTCCATGGCGGGATAGAGGATTTCCTCCACCGCCGGGTTGAGGCGGTGGATCTCGTCGATGAAGAGGACGTCGCGCTCCTCCAGGTTGGTGAGGAGCGCCGCGAGATCGCCGGCCTTGGCGATGACGGGCCCCGAGGTGGAGCGGAAGCCCACCCCCAGCTCGCGCGCCATGATCTGGGCCAGCGTGGTCTTGCCGAGGCCCGGCGGCCCTGCGAACAGCACGTGGTCCAGTGCATCGCCCCGCGCCTTGGCGGCAGCGATGAACACCTTGAGGTTGGCGCGCGCCTGCTCCTGGCCGATGAACTCGGCAAGGCTCTGCGGGCGCAGCGAAGGCTCCGCATCGTCGGCGTTGCGCTTGCCCCCGGTGACGAGTCGCTTGTCCTCGGCCATGGTCCGCTGACATGCGGGTGTTTGCGGGGGGAGTCAAGGCGGGCACCACTCGCCCGACTGGGGTGTCTGGGCGATTCGCTGGGGGCTCCGAGCCGGCCTGCGAAGACCCGCCTCTTTCGGTGGCTGCGGCCTTACGCGGAGTCCGGAGCGGCCGGCATGTAGCCTGCGTGCGTGAGCGCGTGGAAGCGCCACACCAGCAGCGCCGCGAACGCGGTGGTGCCGATCGAGAGGCCGATCCAGACGCCGATGGCACCGAGGCCGACGGGGAAAGCCAGCACATAGCTCACGGCGAACCCGGCGATCCAGTAGCTGAACGCGGCAATCGCCAGCGGCACGCGCGTGTCGTTGAGGCCCCGGAGCGCACCGGCGGCAACGGTCTGGATGCCGTCGGTGAGGAAGAACGTGGCGCCCAGCGCCAGCAGCGTCGCTGCCAGCGCCGCCGTCTCCGCGGCCGCCTCCGCGCCCAGGAACAGCGACGGGATGGCGTGACGGAAGATCGCGACCAGTAGGGTCATGACCGCCATGAACGCCGCGGCCAGCCCGATCGCGGCGATGCCGGCACGGCGCGTCCCCCCGGCATCGCGCCGGCCCGCCGCCTGGCCGACGCGAACGGTGGCGGCGAGCGAGATGCCGAACGGCACCATGAACAGGATCGCCGCCGTCTGCAGCGCGATGGCGTGAGCGGCAAGGGCCGTCGGGCCGATATGGCCCATCAGCAGCGCGGCGGCCGCGAACATGCCGAACTCCAGGAGGAAAGCGCCCGAGATGGGGATGCCCACGATCAGAAGCTGACGCAGCAGCGCCCAGTCGGGTCGCCAGAAGCGGCCGAGCACACGGTACTTCTTGAACGGGTGGCTCCCGTAGGCGAGCCAGACCGCCGCGACGCACATGGCGAGATTCACTACGCTCGTCGCCACGCCGGCGCCCAGGATATCGAGCCGCGGGGCACCGAAGGCGCCGTGGATCAGGGCATAGGCCAGGACGCCGTTGAGAGGGATGGCGGCGAGCGTGATCCACAGCGCCGGCTCCGGCCGGTTGACCGCGCTCATGAAGTTGCGGAGCGCGATGAACGCCCACCCCGGGATCAGGCACCAGGCGAGGCCGGCAAGATAGCGCCCCGCCAGCGCCGCCGATTCCGGCGGCTGGCCCAGCGCCAGCAGCATGTCCGCGCCCCGGAACTGCACCGCCGTGAGCGGCACGCCCGCCACCAGCGCGGCCCACAGGCCGACGCGCACCGAGCGGCGTACCAGCCGCGGCTTGCGGGCGCCAAAGGCCTGCGACGCCAGCGGCGCCACCGCCGAGACCAGCCCCAACCCCAGCGTGAACGCCGCGAAGACCACCGTATGGGCGAGCGCGGCCGCCGCCACGACGTGATCGCCGAGCCGGCCGAGCAGGGCGAGGTCGGTCGTCATCATGGCGATCTGACCGAGCTGGGTGGCCGCCATCGGCGCCGCCAGCTTGACCGTCTCGGAGAGCTCCTCGCGCCAGGACGCGCGCGCCGCTGCGCGGCGTGCGCCGGCAGCGCGGGCCTCGACGACGGCCTGGGATTGGGGGATTGTCGCGATCTCTGCGTCCGGCATGCCCGGCACCATATAGGGGATGGTGCCGAAAAAGCAGCAGGGAGGCGATTCGCCCTCCTTCACAAGCTCTTGGGATTGCCGTGAGGAAATCGGAAATCAGAAATCGGAAATCTGAGAAAATCGGAAGCCATGGGTTCCGACTTCCGACTTCTGCCTTCTGACTTCCGAAACGCGCCTTATTCGGCCGCCTGCTTCCTGGGTTGCACGGCGGCGATATAGTCGTTGATCAGCGTCTCGCAGATCTTGCCGGGGGTGTAGCGGTGCTGGGCGATCGCGGACACGGGCGTGACCTCGGCGGCGGTGCCGACAAGGAAGCACTCCGAGAATGTACCGAGCTCCTCCGGCATGATGACGCGCTCCACCACCTGCATGCCCCGCTTCCTGGCGAGGCCGATGACGGTGCGGCGGGTGATGCCGTCGAGGAAGCAGTCGGGCGTGGGCGTATTGAGCACGCCGTCCTTGATGAAGAAGATGTTGGCGCCGGTGCATTCGGCCACGCGGCCGCGCCAGTCGAGCATCAGGGCGTCGGCGTAGCCTGCGGCCTCGGCGCGGTGCTTCTCGATGGTGCAGATCATGTAGAGGCCGGCGGCCTTGGTCTTGGTGGGCGCCGTGGCGGGATCGGGGCGGCGGTAGGTCGCCATGGTGAGGCGCAGGCCCTTGAGGCGCTCCTCCATCGGGAAGTAGGAGCCCCAGTCCCAGGCGGCGACGGCGAGGTGGATCCTGGCGGCCTGCGCCGACACCCCCATCTGCTCGCTGCCGCGCCAGGCGATCGGCCGCACGTAGCAGTCGGTGAGGCCGTTGGCGGCGATGGTGTCGCGGCAGGCCTGGTCGATCTCGGCGACGCTGTAGGGGATCGTGAAGTCGAGCGTCCTGGCGCCGTCGTAAAGGCGCTGGCTGTGCTGCGTCAGCTCGAAGATCTGGCCCCCGTACGCCCGCTCGCCCTCGAAGACCGCGCTTGCATAGTGCAGGGCGTGGGTCAGCACATGGACTTGCGCATCGCGCCAAGCCGCCAGCTTGCCGTCGACCCAGATGAAACCGTCGCGATCGTCGTAAGGGCGGGTATCGACCATGCCACTCTCCTGCTGGGCCGTCTTGTTGAGGCTTGTGACGTTCCTCGCCTTGGGCATCCGGCGCGCTGGCGTCCGACTGCAGGAAACCTCCCAAAATGGGGGTTGCGGGCAGCGGGCTCGATGCCACAATTGGCTTGCCAGCCGTAACAATCGGGGTCAAGTAAGTCAACATGGCTGACATAAACGCCGAGGCTCTCAGCGAGCGCGCCCCGCCGGCCGGGCCGGCCTCAGGGGAGACGAGGCCGCCGCCGCCGGCGGTCGATCCCCGCCTGCTGACGCTCATCGAGCTCCTGTTCTTCGCCTACCGCGACTTCACGCGCGACGCCGACGCGATCCTCAGCCAGCTCGCGCTGGGGCGCGCGCACCACCGCGTGCTGCACTTCGTCGAGCGCCATCCCGGCCTGCGCGTGGCCGACCTTCTGGAGATCCTCAAGATCACCAAGCAGAGCCTCGCACCCGTGCTGAAGCAACTCGTCGACGAAGGCTGGATCGAGCAGCAGACGGGAATTGAGGACAGACGCGTGCGCCGGTTGCGCGCGACCGCAAAGGGCGTCAATCTCGCGCGTCGGCTCGATCAGGTACAGGCCAAGCGAGTCGCCGCGGCGCTGGCCGCGTGCGGGCCCGGCCAGGAGAGCGCCGTGCGCCGGTTTCTGTTCGCCATGATCAACGGCGACGAGCGCGGCAGGGTGGAGACGCTGCTGCCGCAGCCTGCCGAGACCGGCCGCTAGGCCGCGCGCCGCCAGGTCACGGCTGGCTCGCAAAGGGGCTCGCAAGGGGGATGCCGATGGAGTCGCTGCCTGACAACGCTACGCACATCCTCGTGGTGGACGACGATCAGCGCATCCGCGACCTGCTGGCCCAGTATCTGTTCCAGAGCGGCTTCCGCGTCACCACCGCGCCGGATGCGGCGACGGCGCGCTCGACCATGGCGGGGCTGGTGTTCGACGTCGTCATCCTCGACGTCATGATGCCGGGCGAGAACGGTCTCTCCCTCGCCCGCGATCTCAAGAGCACCTCGAACGTGCCGATCTGCATGCTGACCGCGCGCGCCGAGCCCGACGAGCGCATCGAGGGGCTGGAGGTGGGCGTCGACGACTACATCGCCAAGCCGTTCGAGCCGCGCGAGCTGCTGCTGCGGCTGCAGAACATTCTCAAGCGCCGGCAGAGGCCGTCGGGCCCCCGCGACGAGGTAACCATGGGCGACTTCGTGTTCCACGTGGATCGCGGCGAGCTCAGGCGCGGCGAGGAATCGATCAAGCTGACCGAGCGCGAGCGCGAGCTCTTACGCCACTTCGCCCAGCGCCCCGGCATGCCGGTTGCCCGCCACGAGCTGGCGGCCGACGACTCCACGGGCACCGAGCGCGCAATCGACGTGCAGATCAACCGCCTGCGCCGCAAGATCGAGAGCGACCCGGCCAATCCGGTATATTTGCAGACCGTGCGGGGCAAGGGGTACATCCTCTACACCGACTGAGGAGACCGACAGGAGACAGGGGCGCAGCCCAGGGAGCCACGCCGCCCTCCACCGACATGCCCAAGGACACACCCGCACTGCCATCGACACGCCGGCCGGCACCCCGGCTGGTGGCGCGCGCGCACGCGCTGTGGGCGCTGGCCGGCCAGATGCTGGCCGAGCTTGCGCCCAAGGGGCTCTATGCCCGCGCGCTGATCATCATCATCGCCCCCATCGTGCTGCTGGAGAGCGTGGTCGCCTTCACCTTCATGGAGCGCCACTGGAACCAGGTGACGCGGCGGCTCTCGGAATCGACCGCCCGCAACATCAGCGCGGTGGTAGACCTTTACGTCTTGCGCGCCTTCGCCGAGGACAGCGGGCTGATCGACATGGCAAAAAACCGGTTCGGCCTGTCCTTGACGATCATGGAGCGCGGCGAGCTGCCGAAGGGCGGGCAGCCGAAGCCGTTCTTCGACCTGCTCGACCGGGCGTTGTCGGAGGAGATTGCCAGGCACCTGGAGAAGCGGCCGTTCTGGATCGACACCGTGGGCCAGTCGCGCCACATCGAGATCCGGGTGCGGCTCGACGATGCGATCCTGCGCTTCACCGCCCCGCGCGCGATGGCCTACGCCTCCAACTCGCACATCTTCCTCGTATGGATGGTGGGCACGTCGGTGGTGCTGCTGACGGTGGCGATCCTGTTCCTGCGCAACCAGATCCGCCCCATCCTGCGGCTCGCCGAGGCGGCCGACGAGATCGGCAAGGGCCGCCCGGTGCCGCAGGACTTCCGCCCGCGCGGCGCGCGCGAGGTGCGCCAGGCGGCGCAGGCGTTCCTGGAGATGCGCGACCGCATCCGCCAGCACGTGGAGCAGCGTACCACCATGCTGGCCGGCGTCGGACACGACCTGCGCACGGTGCTCACCCGCTTCAAGCTGGAGGTGGCGCTGCTGGGCGACCGTCGGGAGGTGGCGGCGCTGCACAACGACGTGAACGAGATGCAGCGCATGCTGGAGGACTACCTCGCCTTCGCCAGGGGCGACGGCGGCGAGGAGGCGACGGCGACCAGCGTGGGCGAGTTGCTGGCGGAGGTGAACGAGGAGACGCTGCACTACGGCACGCCCGTCGAGCTCAGGATCCGCCAGCCGGGCAGCGACCTGGTGCTCCCCTTGAAGCGACAGGCATTCAAGCGGGCGATCACCAACCTCGTCACCAACGCCACCCGCTACGGCGACTACGTCGTGATCCGCGCCGGCACGGACAAGGACTGGCTGCGCATCGACGTCGACGACGACGGCCCCGGCATCCCGCCGGCCGAGCGCGACAACGTGTTCCGCCCATTCTACCGGCTGGGCAACGACCGCAACCAGGACGCGGGCAACACCGGGCTGGGGCTCGCCATCGCCCGCGATATCGCGCAGAGCCATGGGGGGGATATTACGCTGGGGGAGTCGTCCATGGGGGGGCTGAGGGCGACGGTGCGGGTGCCGTTGTAGGGGCAGGTCGGGGTCAGACTCGGTCGATGAGGCCTTCAGCTCCGCTCGGCGACACGCTCGCGCGTCGTAGCCCGCAAATAGCGCAAGCAGCAAGGAATGCGAGGCCGCGTAGCCAAACATGAGGCTGTAGGCCGCATCGCCGTGTTGGCGTATGAGGTCGAGGAACGAGGTGAGGTCCGTCGGAAACAGCACGATGGCACCGCGGTAGCCCGTCATCCCCGATGAGCGGGGGCCGGCATGACCTGCTAACACCTGCGGCACGCGCAAGCCAAGC
>JBAPMW010000218.1:0-3665 GCA_049278815.1 Hyphomicrobiaceae bacterium | reverse complement strand
GTGCCAGAACCAGACTCAAGGACAGAGGTTGTTTGTGCCAATAGGTTCGGCTGGCCTATCCGGAGACGGTCAGCCGTCGAGTGCTTCGCGGAGCGCGCAGGCTAGTTGTTCCCGAGTATAAGGTTTCCCAAGTACTTTGATCTTTCGCGCGGCCTTGCTCACCGCGACCGGCACATCGCTGGACGCGGTGGTCTGCAACACCTTGACGTCAGGTTTCATCGACTGAACCCATTCGGCCACATCGTATCCCGTCATGCCGCCAGGCATAACGATGTCGCTGAACACGAGGACAACGGGATCTCCGGACTTGAGCAACGTGATCGCCTCGGATCCTGTCTTCGCCTCGAGAACAGCGTAGCCGAGAGATTCAAGGCGGTTCGCGGTCGCCTCCCGAACCTTATCGTTGTCCTCCACCAGCAGGATGAGCTCGCCATCCCCCAACGGAGCCTCCTTGGGAGAGGGCGCCGCACGCCTCACAATCGGCCCAGGCTCGGCCTTGGGGAAATACAGATGGACGGATGTGCCCTCGCCCTCGGTGCTATCAATTGCGACGAAGCCACCTGACTGTCGGACCGTGCTATGGATCGTAGCGAGGCCCAGCCCCGTGCCCTTGCCGGGCTCCTTGGTCGTGAAGAACGGCTCCATTGCATGCTTGAGTACCTCCGGGCTCATGCCATCCCCGGTGTCGCTGACGGTGAGCATCACGTACTCGCCGGACCGGGCATTCGCGATGCGGCCAGCCACGTCGGCATCAAGCGACACGAGGCGGGTCTCGATCGTGAGCATGCCGCCGCTGGGCATGGCGTCCCGCGCATTGATCGCGAGGTTGATGATCGCGTTATCGACATCGCCGGCATTGGCCGAGGTCTGGCACGGGTCGGGCGACAACCTCAAAGAGACGGTGACCTGCTCGCCGAGCGATCGCTTCAGCAGCTCACTCGTTTCCCTAACGCGATCATTGAGATCCAGTCGCTCCAGCCCTACCTCGCGCCGCCTCGAAAGGAGGAGCAGCCTGCGCGTGAGGTTGGCACCCATCTGGATCGCGTCCATCGCATGCTGGATCACATTGTGGATCTTCTCGTCAGTGCTGCGAAGCGTGACCGAGTCCAAGTTGGAGGAGATGGCCGCCAGCACATTATTGAAGTCGTGCGCAACGCCGCCAGCAAGCTGGCCGATTGCTTCCATGCGTTGGGATTGGGCGAGCGCGTTTTCGGCCCTTTTGCGCTCGGCAATGTCGCGCAGGATGACCGTGAACAACCGTTCACCGCCAATACTGCATTGGGAAATCGAAGCTTCGATCGGAAACTCGGTGCCATCTGCCCTCAGCGCGCTCAGCGTGCCGAGCTTGCCCATCGCACGGGTGGTGACGCCCGTCTGTGCAAACCCATTGATGTGGCTCCGGTGTGCTGCCCGATACCGGGCGGGCAGCAGTTGAGCAAGTTCTCGCCCGAGCACATCCTGCGCCTGGCGTTGAAACATCCGTTCGGCCGCCGCATTGAACAAGACCACGTGATGACACTCGTCGATGCTGATGATGGCGTCCATGGCGGAGTCGACGACCCCCGCGAGGCGTGCCCGGCTTTCAGTCAGGGCAACCGTCTTGTGCTGCACATCACGCAGCAGCACGTTCCGCTCGTCGATCGACCTTTCGAGCTGAGCATTGCTGGTTTCAAGTGCCCGTTTTGCTTCCTTCCGCTCCGTAATATCCCGCGCGATTGCGTGAATCGCGACGGGCTTGCCTGTTGCGTCCGTGATCAGCTTCGGATTCACTTCAAGTACCCGTCCCACGCCGGCCTTTGTGAGCACCTCGACCTCGTACTGTGTGCTTGGCACCCCTTGGAGCTTTCGCTTCGGCATTTCGGCGCGTGGGTGGCGCTGTTCCTGAGGCAGGTGGGGCCGAAGCGACCTCCCAATCACCTCGGCCGGCGAAAAGCCCAGGATGCGTTCGATCGCTGGGTTTACCGAAGTGAACCGCAAATCCAAATCCAATGTCGCGACGATGTCGTTCGCATGCTCGACAAGGGCACGATGGCGTTCTTCGCTGAGCCGCCGTGCGGCCACATCCGCACTCAGCACCAGGCTAGGCACGGCTGTGCTGATCACGAACGCCACCATGAGCAAAAACGAGTCGTTCAAATTCGGCTGCGCAAACGGTCCTCCCTCCGACACGGTTCCCCAGATCGCGAGCGCGGACAGCACGAGCGCAACGGTTGCTGTGTCCCGTTGGTTGTGCCGCAGCGCAGCCCACAGCAGGGGCCCAATTGCGACAAAGCCCAGCGGGCCGCGCGCGCTGGTTTGTTGGAGCAAGGGACTGAAGGCGACAAGGCCGACAATGATCGTTGCCCCCAGCAGCAGGGCCAGGCGCTGCAACTCGGCACGACCCATCTCCCTGAGGCTGCTCTTGGCCCAGAGCACGATGAATGGAGTGACGAGCAGCTGGCCGCCCACGTCTCCGAGCCACCACGTAAGCCAAATGCTGGGAAATGTCGCGGGGTCGGCGAAACCCGCGAGCATCAGACCGCCCACTCCCATGGTGGCGCTGATCATCGTGCCCGGCAGGAGAGCGAGGCAAGCGAACAAGACGACTTGGGATGAATCCTCAAACAGGTCCGTTGATGCCTTGAATCGCTTCAGCAGCGCAACGGTTATCAGCGCTTCAAGCGTGTTGCCGGCCGCAATCAGGGAGGACGTGGACAGCGAACCCAAAGTCGTGGCGTTGGCCAGGAATGCTCCCGCGGCAATCGCGGGCCACATCCCATTTCCCCACAAGAGGAGACTGGCAAGCGCCAGCCCGCTTGGAGGCCACACCGGGCTCGCGCTCGGATGAAGCGATGCCAGGGCCAGCGAGCATTTCGCAACTATGAAATAGCCGATAGCGACAACAGCTCCTCGAAGCAGCAGCGGGGGCAAGCTCGGCGCCGACCAGCTGGTTACTTGGGAGTTGTGGCGCAGCCTATCTGGCAGCGCATGTGCCAAGACCCTAGCCAACGCGCCGAACCACCTCGGCATTCGCGTCCACGCCTCTCAATACTGCCGAGTTTTTCTTGCCGCCGCTCAAGTTCTGCTACGGCACCAGCCCGACCCGGCGGAAGAGTTTGTTCCCGTGCCCAGTGGCGCAAGGATCATTTTCCTTCATGCGGCACAACGCCATTTATATTGTTTATACGTTTGTTCGCGCGTCGCCAACCATTTGGCGGGAATATCCAACCGGCACCGGGCGCCCTCCAGAGGGGCCTAATTGCCAAGCTTGCGCCTTATGAACGCGCAGCCGTCCCCGTACCAGAGTTGCTTGGAACGTCCCCAGGGGCCACCGGCTTGGCCATTCAATGGTTAACGAACCCAGCGCCTGCGCATTCGGTGCGAGGCGCCACGCGCTCCACCGAGAGATGCTCGTGCGTTGAAGCCATTGACTGAATAGCACAGTCTATTCTGGCCACACGGCAAGCGCGGGCGAGCCACACGGTTGATTAGGGTCAGGCCCGGAAGGTCAACAGCGTTCAGTGCTCTGTCCGTTGTACCGCGGTATACCTGCCGGACTTGCTGCGGTGCCGAAGTCTTCGGCCTTGTGCCAGTTGCTGACTCGTGCACTGCACCAAGCAACGTTAACACCCTTTGCGCCAAGTGTTCGAGCGCAGCGGATGAACCGGAAGTTGAGATGGCAGCCC
>JBAPMW010000217.1:0-3812 GCA_049278815.1 Hyphomicrobiaceae bacterium | reverse complement strand
CCGGCAGGATTGCCAGGCCCATCCTTCGTTGACAAGCCAGGTGCCGGTCCTTATCTGAAGATGGCCCCGGCGGGACCAGCGGCCGCAGGCGCTTCTCCGCGTGGGTTTTGGCGTGTCTCCCCGCTTCGAGAACCCGACGGCGTCTCTCGCCCGCGCGACGGGGTTGCCGGCCGCCCGCTCAACTCGCAGCGATTAAACGGGATTTTGCCAAATGCTGTCTTTCGGCGCGCTAGCTGCCAAGGTGTTCGGGTCGGCCAACGACCGCAAGATCAAACCCTACCGGCCCACGGTGGACGAGATCAACGCGCTCGAGCCGGAGCTGGAGGGGCTGACCGACGCCGAGCTGAGGGCGCGCACCGAGACCTTTCGGCAGCAGCTGGCCGCGGGCGAGACGGAGCTCAGGGACCTGCTCGTCCCCGCCTTCGCCACCGTGCGTGAGGCGGCCAAGCGCACGCTGGGCCAGCGGCATTTCGACGTGCAGCTCATCGGCGGCATGGTGCTGCACCAGGGCAAGATCGCCGAGATGAAGACCGGCGAAGGCAAGACGCTGGTCGCTACCCTGGCGGTCTACCTCAACGCGCTCACGGGGCGCGGCGTGCACGTCGTCACCGTCAACGACTACCTCGCCAAGCGCGACGCCGAGTGGATGGGCCGCATCTACAAGTTCCTCGGCCTCACCGTCGGCTGCATCGTGCACGGGCTGGAGGACGACCAGCGGCGCGAGCAATACGCCTGCGACGTGACCTACGCCACCAACAACGAGCTGGGCTTCGACTACCTGCGCGACAACATGAAGATGAGCGCCGACGAGATGGTGCAGCGCGGGCACGCCTATGGCATCGTCGACGAGGTGGACTCGATCCTGATCGACGAGGCGCGCACCCCGCTCATCATCTCAGGTCCGGTGGAGGACCGCTCGGAGCTTTACAACGCCCTCGACGAGCTCGTGAAGCCCCTGGTGGCGGAGCACCGCAAGATCGCGGCCGGGTGGCCCAAGGACGTCAGCAAGGACGAGCTGAAGGAGCTGCTCAAGACGCAGGGGCTGCTGGAGCTCGACGAGAAGCAGCGCCAGGTCGCCTTCACCGAGCCCGGCAACGTGATGATGGAGGAGATGCTCCGTCAGCGGGGCCTGCTCAAGGGCGACTCCCTCTACGACATCGAGAACGTCTCGGTGGTGCACCACGCCAACCAGGCGCTCAAGGCGCACGCCCTGTTCCTGCGCGACCGCGACTACATCGTGAAGGGCGGCGAGGTCATCATCATCGACGAGTTCACCGGGCGCATGATGCAAGGACGGCGCTACTCCGACGGCCTGCACCAGGCGCTGGAGGCCAAGGAGCACGTCAAGATCCAGCCCGAGAACCAGACGCTCGCCTCCATCACCTTCCAGAACTACTTCCGCCTCTACGGCAAGCTGGCCGGCATGACCGGCACAGCCGCCACCGAGGCCAACGAGTTCATGGACATTTACAAGCTCGACGTCCTGGAGGCGCCCACCAACCTGCCGGTGGACCGTGCCGACGAGCATGACGAGGTCTACCGTACCGTGGGCGAGAAGGCGCGCGCCATCGTCGCTGAGATCGCCGACTGCCGGCGTCGCGGCCAGCCGATCCTGGTCGGCACGGTCTCGATCGAGAAGTCCGAGCAGCTCTCCGCGCTGCTGAAGGACCGCAAGTACATCCGCGAGCTCGGGACCTACCTCAAGGGTCAGGCGGACCAGCTCAAGGGCAGCAAGCAGGACGAGCTCAAGCGCCAGCTCCTCGACCTCGGCGGCTATCTTGAGGAGCTGGGCCGCAAGGCGAGCGGCGATCCGGTGCCGCACCAGGTGCTGAACGCCCGCTACCACGAGCAGGAGGCGCACATCATCGCCCAGGCCGGCGTGCCGGGCGGCGTGACCATCGCCACCAACATGGCCGGCCGCGGCACCGACATCCAGCTCGGCGGCAACGACCGCTTCCGCGCCCGCGACTGGCTGAAGGAGGAGATGGAGGCGGGCCGCATGGCCGCCGTCTATCGCGCCGGCGACGACGCCGAGCCGCTGCGCACGTGGGTGGACGATGCCCTCTACGCCGGCGACGAGTGGATCGACGAGCGGATGAAGCAGTGGGTCAACGATCAGGTCGCCGACTGGACCAAGGAGCAGTCCTCCGGCAACCAGGAGCCGACCCCGCGCGAGCAGGAGAGGGAGCGGGCACGCATCCGGGGCGACAAGCGCGGCTTGGCGCTGGCGCGGGCCGAGATCGCCAGGCAGCTGGCCACCGCGGCCGGATCGGCCGGCATGCGCAACGGCCACGACGAGGGCGAGACCCTCAACTGGCCCGATACGCGCCTGCGCGACGAGGCGCGCCAGTGGCTCGCCGACTCCGGGCGCCAGTGGAGCTTCGGCCGCATCAACGAGGCGCTGTTCCATTTCATGAGCGATGCCCTGCGCGCCTGGGCGCAACGGGAGATGGACGCCGGCCGCCAGCTTGGCGCGGCCAGCATCGCCGCCCAGCGCGCCGCCGTCGTCGAGACGTTCGATCGCGTGAAACAGACGTGCGCCGAGATCCAGGCCGACGTGGCGGAGAAGAAGAGCCGGGCCATCGACGCCGGCGGCCTGTACGTGCTGGGCACGGAGCGCCACGAGAGCCGGCGCATCGACAACCAGCTGCGCGGCCGCTCCGGGCGCCAGGGCGACCCCGGTCGCTCCAAGTTCTACCTGTCGCTCGAGGACGACCTGATGCGCATCTTCGGGTCGGACCGCATGGACGGCATGCTGCAGCGCCTCGGCCTGCAGGAAGGCGAGGCCATCACGCACCCCTGGATCAACAAGGCCCTGGAGAAGGCCCAGCAGAAGGTGGAGGCCCGCAACTTCGACGCGCGCAAGTATACGCTCAAGTACGACGACGTGATGAACGATCAGCGCAAGGTCATCTTCGAGCAGCGCATCGACATCATGGGCCACGACGACGTGAGCGAGACCGTCGCCGACATGCGCCAGCAGGTGGTGCATGAGCTGGTGTCGCAGTGCATGCCCGAGGGCGCCTATGCCGAGCAGTGGGACATGCCCACGCTCAAGACCGACGTGGATCGCATCTTCGATCTCGATCTGCCGGTCGACTCCTGGGCTGCCGAGGAAGGCATCGCCAACGAGGAGATCGTCGAGCGCCTGCTCAAGGAGGTCGACGAGAAGGCCAAGGCCAAGGAGGCGGAATACGGCCCCGAGGTCATGCGCCAGATCGAGAAGATGGTGCTGCTGCACACCCTCGACCATCTCTGGCGTGAGCACCTCGTGACGATGGAGCACCTGCGCAGCGTCATCGGCCTGCGCGGCTACGGCCAGCGCGATCCGCTCAACGAGTACAAGGCCGAGAGCTTCGAGCTGTTCGAGGCCATGCTTGCCAATCTGCGCGAGCAGGTCACCGGCACCTTGATGCACTTCCGCGTCATGGACGGTAGCCCGCCCGACGAGCTGCTGCAGCCGGTGGAGCTGCCGCCGATGCAGGCGCACCACGGCGATCCCTTCACCGGCGATGACGAGCTGGCCCTGGCCGACGCCGCCATTTCCGCCGGCACGCGGCCGCCGGCACGCACGGGAGCGGAGCGCCGGGCGCCCGTGCAGTCGCGTAAGGCGGCCGGCGCTCTCAATCCGAGCGATCCCTCCACCTGGGGCAAGGTTGCCCGCAATGCGATCTGCCCCTGCGGGTCGGGCAAGAAGTACAAGCACTGTCACGGGATGCACGATTGACAGCGTGCGGTCTGGGCGGCCCTCTCGCCGCTCTTGGCCGCTGTCCCGGGACAGTCGCAGGGCAGGGCGCACAGTCGTCTGTAAG
>JBAPMW010000216.1:0-8488 GCA_049278815.1 Hyphomicrobiaceae bacterium | reverse complement strand
GCATGGGGTCAGACCCGCAGGGTCTGACCCCATCACGTTCGTTCTGCGGGTTTCAGCTCGACCAGGAGCTGGCGCGTGGCCACCTGGTCGCCCGGCTTGACGGCGAGCCGCGCCACCGTGCCGCTGGCGCCGGCCGTCATCTCATGCTGCATCTTCATGGCCTCGACCACGACCAGCCGCTGGCCGCGCTCGATCGCCTGGCCCTCGGCCACCAGCACGGCGACGACCTTGCCGTTCATGGGCGCGCGCACGTCCGTCTCTGCGCTTTCGGCCTCTGCCCGCGACCGCGGCGCGTAGAGCGTCTCGCGCACGGCCAGATCCAGGCTGCCGACCTTGAGATGCAGGGTCTCCCCGGCAAAGGCGTACGCGGCCCGGCGCTCCGCGCCGTCGAGGCGGAACCTCGCCGTGCCGTCGTCATCGCCGGCGCCGGCGAGCTCGATCTCGCTTGTCTGAGCGGGGCCGGTGACCCGGTAGCGGCGCAAGCCAAACACCGAGACGGTGACGTCGACCGGCGCGTCTGTGGCCTCGAGCCGCACGGGCCATGGGATGACGCCGCTCGACGACCAGGTCCCCGCGGGATCGTGACCGTGGCGTCTGGCACTCGCTTCGAACCACAGCACGGCCGCCAGAGCGAGCACGCCCGCGTCTGCCTGGGGCTGTCCGATGCCGGCGAAATGCGTGGGGATGAATTGCGTCGTCGCTGCGCCCCGCGCAAAGTCAGGATGGCCGAGGCAGTCGATCAAGAAGCCGCGGTTGGTGGCGGGACCCAGGGCCACCGTGTCCTCCAGCGCCTCGATCAGCCGCCGGCGGGCCTCGTCGCGGTTCCGCCCGTGGGCGATCACCTTGGCGAGCAGTGGGTCGTAGTAGGGGCTAATATCCTGGCCTTCGCGGAGGCCGTGGTCGACGCGGATGCCGGCGCCGGCCGGGGGGTGCCAGGCGACGAGCCGTCCGGACTGGGGCAGGACCCCCTGGTGGGGCGCCTCGGCATAGAGCCGCGCCTCGATGGCGTGGCCGTCGCGGCGGACGGCCGCATGGCCGATCGGCAGCGGCTCGCCCCTGGCGATGCGGATCTGCAGCTCCACGAGGTCGAGCCCGGTGACCATCTCGGTGACCGGGTGCTCCACCTGCAGGCGCGTGTTCATCTCCAGGAAGTAGAACGCGCCGTCGCTGGCGAGCAGGAACTCGACCGTGCCCGCGTTGGTGTAGCCGATCGCGCTTGCCGCAGCGACGGCGGCTGCACCCATGCGCTGGCGCAGCTCCTCCGTCACGGCGGGAGCCGGGGCCTCCTCGATCACCTTCTGGTGCCGGCGCTGCACCGAGCAGTCGCGCTCGCCCAGGTGGATGGTGTTGCCGTGCGTATCGGCCAGCACCTGGATCTCGACGTGGCGTGCGTCGGCAAGGGCCTTCTCCAGGATCAGCTCGCCGGAGCCGAACGCGCTTTCGGCCTCGGCGCGGGCACTGGCAATGGCTCCCGCCAGCTCGCTCCGGGCAAAGACCAGCCGCATGCCGCGCCCGCCGCCGCCGGCCGCCGCTTTCACCATCACGGGAAAGCCGATGCGCTCCGCCTCCTCGATCAGCCTTCGCTCGGACTGGTCGCTGCCGTGGTAGCCGGGCAGGCATGGCACGTCGGCCTCGGCCATGCGCCGCTTGGCCTCCGCCTTGTTGCCCATGGCCGCGATCGCATCGGCCGACGGGCCGATGAAGACGAGGCCCGCCTCGGCACAGGCGCGGGCGAACCCGGCGTTCTCGGAGAGGAAGCCGTAGCCCGGATGCACCGCCTCCGCACCCAGCCGCCTGGCGGCCGCGATAATGGCATCCGCCTTGAGATAGCTCGCGCGCGCCTCGGGCGGGCCGATCGACGTTGCCACATCCGCCACGCGCACGTGCAAGGCCCCGGCGTCGGCCTCGGAATGGATCGCCGCCGTGCGATAGCCCATGGCCTTGGCGGTGCGCATCACCCGGCAGGCGATCTCCCCGCGGTTGGCAATGAGGATGGTGCGGAAGCCGTTCATGCGGCACGCCCACCTCGCCGCAAACACCAACCGGATCCCCCTCCCCCTTGTGGGGAGGGGCTAGGACTCCCGACCTGCGACGTTCTGCAATCCCCCCCACCCTGTCCCTCCCCCACAAGGGGGGAGGGGACGCTGCGGCACGCGGTGTGCTCCCCACAACCGTCGATCATGGCGCCTTCGCTCATGGCTACAGCTTCTCGATCCTCATCGACCACGCCGGCCTGCGCTTCTCGACGAAGGCGCGGATGCCTTCCCGGGCCTCGCCGGCCAGCGCGGCGGCAAACATCTCCGAGGCCTGGTCGAGCACCGGCCCGAGCTGCCGCTCGGCGAGGCAAGCCCGCACCAGCCGCTTGGTCTCCGCGACCGCCTGCGGCGCGCAGCGCAGGCACTGATTGACCGCAGCGACCGCCTTGGCCGCGAGCTCGTCGCGACCGTCGGCAACCTCGTGGACGAGGCCGATGCGCTGGGCGTCCCCGGCATTGACGCGCAGGCCGTAGGTGGCGAGCCGCCGCGCCTCGGCGTAGCCGACGCGCTGCACCAGAAACGGCGTGATCTGCGCCGGCACGATGCCCACCGTCACCTCCGGCGTGCCGATCTGCGCCGCCTTCTCGGCGATCACCCAGTCGGCCACCGCGATCAGGCCGACGCCGCCTCCCATGGCCGCGCCCTCGACGAGCGCGATCACTGCCTTGGGCAGGGCATCGGCCATCTCCAGGAGGGCGCCGAACCGGCGGTTCGAGGCGGCGATCGTCTCCGCGCCGGCGCCGCTGGCGACGTCACGGGCTTCCATGCCCTTGAGATCGCCGCCGGCGCAGAAGGTACCCCCGGCGCCCATCAGCACGACGGCGCGCACGCCCGCATCGTCGCGCGCCTCCTGGAGCACCTCGCCAAGCTCGCGCACCATCGTGGGCGACAGCGCGTTGCGCGCCTCGGGGCGGTTGAGGGTGACCTTCAGCACCGGCCCGTCGCGCTCGACGATCAAGGTCTCGTAGGACATGTGTTTGATCTCCCGGCAGTCGGGGTACGCAACCGTAGTCTTCCGACTGCCGACACCCGACACCCGATTTCACCTGTTCCGCTTCCCCGGCAGGATGCCCATGTGCTTGCAGATGATGGAGAGCATGACCTCGTCGGCGCCGCCGCCGATGGAGCCGAGGCGCGTGTCGCGGTAGGCGCGCGAGATCGGCGTCTCGTTCATGTAGCCCATGCCGCCCCAGTACTGCAGGCAGGCGTCGGAGATCTCGCGCGACAGGCGCCCGGACTTGAGCTTGGCCATGGAGGCGAGCATTGTCACGTCCTCGCCCTTCAGCATCAGCGAGGCGGCGCGGTAGGTGAGCGAGCGCAGCATCTCCACCTCGGTCATCAGCTCCGCCAGGCGGAAGTGCACCACTTGGTTGTCGAGGATCGCATGGCCGAAGGCCTTGCGCTGGCCGGCGTAGGCGATGGTGTCGTTGATCATGCGCTCCTTGGCGACAAGGCCCGCCGCCGCCGCCCACAGCCGCTCCTCCTGGAACTGCATCATCTGATAGGTAAAGCCTTGGCCCTCCGCGCCGATCAGGTAGCGCTGGGGCACGCGCGCGTCCTCGAAGTGGATCTGGGCCGTGTCGGAGGAGCGCATGCCGAGCTTGTCGAGCTTGCGGGCAACCGTCACGCCCTTCGCCTTCATCGGCACGCAGATCAGCGACTTGTTCCTGTGCACCGGGCCGTCGGAGGTGTTGGCGATGAGGCACATCCAGTCGGCCTGGGTGCCGCTGGTGGTCCACATCTTGCCGCCGTCGATGACGTAGTCGCCGCCGTCCTTGCGGGCGGTGGTCTTGATGGAGGCCACGTCCGAGCCGGCGCCGACCTCCGACACGCCGAGGCAGGCGACGTAGTCGCCCTTGATGGAGGGCACGAGGAACTCGCGGCACAGCTCCTCCGAACCGAAGCGGGCGAGCGCCGGGGTGGCCATGTCGGTCTGCACGCCGATCGCCATCGGCACGCCGCCGCACCTGATGTGGCCGAGCGCCTCGATGAAGACCAGCTGGTAGGAGTAGTCGAGCCCCATGCCGCCGTACTTGGTCGGCTTGTTGATGCCAAGGTAGCCCTGGTCCCCCATCTTCTTGAACAGCTCGTGCGCCGGGAAGATGCCGGCCTCCTCCCACGCATCGACGAAGGGGTTGATCTCCTTGTCGATGAACGCCTTGACGTTGCGGCTGATGCCCTCGTGCTCCTGGGTGAATTCCATTCGCGTTTCTCCTTAATCCCTTCACATCCTCGCCACGCCGAACGTGCTCGGCTTCAACGGCCTCACCTCAGCCTCGCGGCAGATCGACAGGCACAGGGCGAGCACCCGGCGGCTGTCGCGCGGGTCGATGAGGCCGTCGTCCCACAGGCGGGCGGTGGCGAACAGCGCCGTGCTCTCCTTCTCGATGCGGCCGGCGACGGTGGCTCTCATGGCGTCGAGCTTCCCGGCGTCGACCGGCTTGCCATCGCGCCGGAGCTTCTCCTCCGTGACGATGGCGAGCACGCCGGCGGCCTGCTCCGGCCCCATCACGGCGATGCGGTTGTTGGGCCAGGCGAAGATGAAGGCGGGGTCGTAGGCGCGCCCGCACATGCCGTAGTTGCCGGCACCGAAGCTGGCGCCGATATGCAGGGTGAGCTTCGGCACGCGGGCGTTGGCGACGGCCTGGATCATCTTGGAGCCGTGCTTGACGATGCCGGCGCGCTCGGCCTCGCGGCCCACCATGTAGCCGGTGGTGTTCTGCAGGAAGACGATGGGGGTGTCGGCCTGGTCGCACAGCTGGATGAACTGCGCGGCCTTCACCGAGCCGTCGGCATCGATCGGCCCGTTGTTGCCGATGATGCCGACGGCCTCGCCCTCGATTGCCGCCTGTCCGCACACCGTCTGCGCGCCGTAGAGCGGCTTGAAGTCGAGGAAATCCGAGCCGTCGACGAGGCGCGCGATCACCTCGCGCACGTCGTAGGGCCTGCGGTAGTCGACGGGTACCACCCCGCACAGCTCGTCGGGGTCGTAGTTGGGCTCCCGCGCGGTCTTGCGCGGCAGCGGCGGCAGGCGCTCGTTCCAGGGCAGCGCGGCCATGATCTCGCGCGCGATGCGCAAGGCGTCGGCATCGTCCTCGGCCAGGTATTCTGCCACGCCCGAGACGGCGGCGTGCATGTCGGCGCCGCCCAGCTCCTCGTCGGTGGCGATCTCGCCGGTGGCGGCCTTCAGCAGCGGCGGTCCGGCCAGGAAGATCTTCGTTCGCCCCTTGACCACGATCACGTAGTCGCTGAGGCCCGGGTGGTAGGCGCCGCCGGCGGTGGAGGAGCCGTGCACCACCGCGATGTGCGGAATGCCCATCGCCGACATGCGCGCCATGTTGGCGAAGGTGCGCCCGCCGTCGACGAAGATCTCGGCCTGGTAGTTGAGGTTGGCGCCGCCGGACTCCACCAGCGAGATGAACGGCAGCTTGGCTCGCATGACGATCTCCTGCACGCGCAGCGACTTGCGCAGCCCCATCGGCGCCGTGGTGCCGCCCTTGATGCCGGAGTCGCTCCCCGCGATCACCGCGCGCACGCCCGAGACGGTGCCGATGCCGGCGATCACGCCGCCGCCCTGGACGTTCTCCGCGCCGTCGTCGTCGTGCATGCCGAGGCCTGCGAGCGTCGAGATCTCCAGGAACGGCGAGCCGCGGTCGAGCAGGTGCGCGAGACGCTGGCGCGGAGTGAGCTGGCCGCGCTTCTGGAACATGGGCAACTTGGCGTTGGAGGTTTCCCGCACGCGGCTCTCCAGCGCGCGAAACTGCTCCACCAGCGCCAGCATGTCGCGCCGGTTGGCCTGGAACGCCTCCGACTTCGGATCGATCCTGGATTGCAGGATGGCCATGGTTACAGGTCCGTCGCACAGACAACTGTTGTCATCCCGGTGCTTGTCACCGGGATCCATCTCACTGCTTGCTCCGGCGCTCGCGGATGGCTGGATCCCGGGCACAAGGCCCGGGATGACAAAGTGCGCATCACTCCTCCTCCAGCGCCTTGGGCGGCACGGCGCGGTGGAAGCCCTGGAAGGCGGGAGCGCGGTCGTGCGGGATGAGCTCGTGGTGGCGCTTGGCGTTGGGCGCCGCGCCGTCGACGCGCAGGGTCGCGCCGGAGACGAAAGCGGCCGCCGGCGACAGCAGGAACACGACGGCCGCGGAGACCTCCGCCTCGGTCCCCAGGCGCTGCAGCGGGGTGTGTCGCTTCAGCGCACGCAGCATCGGCTTGACGCTGTCGGGATAGGTATCGAAGCCGGAGGACGCGATCCAGCCCGGCGCCACCGCGTTCACCCGCACGCCGGCGCGGCCCCACTCCGCCGCCGCCGTCATGGTGAGGTTCACCATCCCCGCCCGCGCGGCGCCGCTGTGCCCCATGCCCGGCATGCCGTTCCACATATCGGCCACGATATTGACGATGGCGCCGCCGTTCTCGCGCATGCATTGCGTATAGCACTCGCGCGCCATCAGGAATCCGCCGGTGAGGTTGGTGCGCACCACCGTCTCCCAGCCCTTCTGCGTGATGGCCTCCAGCGGTGCCTGGAACTGCCCGCCGGCATTGTTGACGAGGCCGACGATGCGCCCGTGCGCGTTCAGAATCCCGGCGACCGCGGCTTTGACGGCCTCCTCCTCGCGGATGTCGCAGGGATGGATCGTGGCCCGGCCGCCGTCCTCGACGATCTCGGCTTGCACCCGGGCGAGCTTCTCGGCCTTGCGGCCGACGAGCGCGACGGTGGCCCCGAGGCTCGCCAGCTCGTGGGCCGCGCAGCGGCCGATACCGCTGCCGCCGCCCGTGACGATCGTCACCTGACCGGCAAACAGGCCAGGGCGGAAGATCGAGCTGTAGCGACCGTTCCCAGCCCGCGGATCGCTCATCGCCGACTTCCTCCAGATGCGCTCACGCCGGCCTTCGAAGGGGTCAGCCCCCCAGCCTGTCTGAGACCATCACAACTTCCTACCCAGATCAAACCGGGAGAGCGGGGAGGCCGGCCAGGGGAGCGGCGACCCTCGTCAGGTCATGTCCAGCGGCGCTGCCCGCCGCGGCGGCGGGAAGGCGGCGTCGAGGGCCTTCAGGTCGTCGGCATCGAGCGACACATCGAGCGCCCGCATATTGGCGCGCAGGTGCTCCGGTCGCACCGCCTTGGGGATCGTGACCACGCCCGGCTGGCGCAGCACCCAGGCGAGCGCAATGGCGGCGGGATCGACGCCGTGCTTCCGGGCCATCTCCTTGAGGGCGGGCTTTCGGAGCAGCGGCCCCTGCCCCAGCGGCGAGTAGGCCATCACCATGACCTTGTCCTGGCGGCAGGCGTCGATGAGCTGCCACTCGATGCCGCGCGAGCCGAGGTGATAGAGCACCTGGTTGGCGGCGCAGTTGCCGCCGTGTGGCACGTCGGCCAGCTCCGCCATGTCGGCGGTGTCGAGGTTGCTGACGCCCCAGTTGCGGATCTTGCCGTCCTTCTTGAGACTCTCGAAGGCCTCCGCGGTCTCGCCAAGCGGCACCGAGCCGCGCCAGTGCAGGAGGTAGAGATCGAGCCGGTCCGTCTTGAGCCGCTTCAGGCTGCGCTCGCAGGCAGCAATAGCGCCGGCGCGCGAGGCGTTGTGCGGATAGACCTTGCTGACGATGCAGAGGCCATCGCGCCGGCCGGCGATGGCCTCGGCAACGCCCTCCTCGGCGCCGCCGTCGCCGTACATCTCCGCGGTGTCGATCAGCGTGAGCCCGAGCTCCAGGCCGAGCCGGATCGCCGCCACCTCGGCCGCCCGCTCCGGCCGGCGCTCGCCCATGCGCCAGGTGCCGAGCCCCAGCACCGGCACCTTGTCGCCAGATTTCAGCGTCACGGTTCGCACGGCGTTGCTCCTCTGGGTTGCCGCCATTCTAAGCGAGGGCGCTCCGCGCGGCCAGGAGGCGCGCATATTGCAGCCTCCTGACATAGTCCGGCCACGCCATCTGCTACCCAGCGGGCCCGGCCCCGATTCGGCCTCAAGCCAGCACCGCAACAAGGAAGACCGCCAATGTTCAAGAAAGTGGCCTTCACCATGTATCCCGTCACCGACGCGGCGCGGGCGCGCGCCTTCTATGAGGAGACACTCGGTCTCACACCCGGCTCGGTCGGCAGCCATGGCGGAAAATGGTGGATCGAGTACGACCTGCCCGGCGGCGGCTGCCTCGCCCTCACCGACATCACCGGCGACAAGCCCAGCGACACCTCCGGCGGCACCATCGCCCTGGAGGTGGATGACCTCGACCGCCTGATCGCCGACCTGAAGGCCAAGGGCGTACGCTTCAAGAGCGACATCATTCAAAGCCCGGTATGCCGCATGGCCGTGTGCCTGGATTCGGAGGGTAACGCACTCCTGCTGCACCAGCTCAAGCCGAGGTGAGGGGGCGGCGACGTCTGCGAGCGAGCCGTCGTGCGCTCTTTCAGTCAACCGGCGTCACCTATGCTGAGGCCGCGCTTAGGGGCC
>JBAPMW010000215.1:0-2193 GCA_049278815.1 Hyphomicrobiaceae bacterium | reverse complement strand
GCCCCGGTCTCCTTGGCGCCTTGGCGCCGGCGCGCGCGGGTGGGGCGGCCAGTGCCGTCAGCTCTGCCGTCGACTGAGCCGTTGATGCCCCGCAGGCTGCGCATGGAGAGGCGGCGGGCGCCGCGGTAGACGGCGCGCACCTCCTCCATGTCGCCGAGCCCGATCAGCGGCCGGCCGTCGTTGGGGCTCTCGCGCAGGAGCCCCTCGAACAGCAGCTGCTCCAGGAGGTCGCGCCAGCCGCCGGCGCTCGTGTCGCGGCCGATGCCGAAGGTGGAAAGGCGGGTCTCCGATTCGAAGGCGCCGTTGGTCTTGCCGATGAGATGGTCCACCACCCGGCCGCGGCCGAAACGGCCGCCCAGGCGGTGCACGGCCGAGAGCGCCTTCTGCGCCATCTCGGTGACGTCGGCGGCGAGCGGCGGGCTGCGGCACAGGTCGCAGACGCCGCAGGGCAGCACCTCGCCCTCGCCGAAATAGCGCCGGACCCCGGCCGGCCGGCAGCCGGTGCCGTCGAGCATGGCGTAGAGCTGGCGCAGCTTGCGGGCCTGCACGGCCTTCACCGCCGGGCCGATGTCGCGGCCCTCGATGCGGCGCATGGCCAGGGCCATGTCGGAGGAGGAATAGAGGGTGATGCCCTCGGCCGGCGCCCCGTCGCGGCCGGCGCGGCCGATCTCCTGCCAGTAGGCCTCGATGGCGGCCGGCGGGTCGGCGTGGATGACATAGCGCACGTCGGGCTTGTCCACGCCCATGCCGAAGGCGATGGTGGCCACCATCACCGCCGCGTCGGCCTCCAGGAATTCCATGAGCCGCCTGGTACGGACGGCCTTGTCGAGGCCGGCGTGGTAGGCCAGTGCCGGCACGCCCGCGGCAGCCAGCCGCGCCGCCAGACCATCGACGCCGTCGCGGGTGCCAGCGTAAATGACGCCCGAGACCCCCGGCCGCTCCGCCACCAGCTCCGCCACACGCCGGTGGCCCTTGCCGTCCTTGCGCTCGGCCGCCAGGGCCAGCTCCGGCCGGGCGAAGCTGGCCACCAGCTCGCGTGCGCCCTCGAGCCGCAGCTCGGCGCGGATGTCCTCGCGGGTGCGGGTGTCGGCCGTGGCGGTGACGGCGAGGCGCGGCACCTGCGGGAAGACCTCGGCGAGCCGCCCCAGCATGCGGTACTCGGGCCGGAAGTCGTGGCCCCACTGGCTCACGCAGTGCGCCTCGTCGATGGCCACCAGGGCTACCGCCAGCCGCGAGAGCCGCTCCAGCATGGCGGGCTGCATCAGGCCTTCGGGCGACAGATAGAGGAGATCCAGGGTGCCGGCCTCGATCCGGTCCCAGACCTCGCCGCGTTCATGCGGATGGATGTTGGAATCGAGCCGCGCCGCCGCCACTCCCGACTGCCGCAGCGCCGCCACCTGGTCCGCCATCAGGGCGATGAGGGGCGAGACCACGAGCCCCAGCCCGGGCCGCAGAATGGCCGGGATCTGGTAGCACACGCTCTTGCCGCCCCCGGTCGGCAGCACCGCCATGGCGCTGCGCCCCTCCAGGACCTCGCCGATCACCTCGGCCTGCAGGCCGCGGAAATCGGCGTGCCCAAAGACCCGGCGCAGCACCTCGCGGGCAGCGCCAAGGGCCGCGTCCTGGCACGCGCCCGCCGGCGGCGATGAAGGGTCGAGGGCCACGGGGCTGTTATGGCGCAGTTAAGCCCCAGCTGCAAAGGCAATAGGGCAATAGGGCAATAGGGGTCCGAACGGACCACAGGCTATCGCACTACTGCCATACTGCCTCACTGCCCCACGAAGTCCGGCCAGCCGCGGTCCTTGGCCGAGATCTCCGTGACGGGAAGCGGCCAGGAGATGCGGAACGCCGGGTCGTCGTAGCGGATGCCGCCGGCGCCTTCCGGCGCGTAGAAGGCCGTCATCATGTAGGCCACCTCGGTGGCCGGCGCGAGCGTCTGGAAGCCGTGGGCGAAGCCCGCTGGCACGTAGAGCTGGCGCGTGTCGCCTGCGGCCAGCTCGTAGCCCTCCCATTGCATGTAGGTGGGCGACGCCGGTCTGACATCGATCAGCACATCGTAGATCGCCCCCGCGATGCAGCGTACGACCTTGATTTCCTCGTGCGGAGCGCGCTGGAAGTGCATGCCGCGCACGGTGCCGGCGCGATCCGTATGCGAGAAGCTCGCCTGCACGAACGCCGTCTCGAGCCCCGCTG
>JBAPMW010000214.1:0-2964 GCA_049278815.1 Hyphomicrobiaceae bacterium | reverse complement strand
GCTCTCTACGCGGCCGCCTTCTACGCGGCCGAGCAGCTGGTCTACAGCAAAGGAAAGAGCAACGCGTTCTTCAAGATCGCAACCACTCGGCAGCCGGCGCTGGATTGGGTGATCCTCGGCGCGTCGCATGCGATGCCGCTCGACTTTGCGGACTTCAACGGGTTTATGGAGGCCGAGACGAGGCTGCGCATCCTCAATCTCGCATCGCCGGGCACCGGCCCGCTCTACAACCGGTTCGTGCTGGAGCACTTCTTGAGCAGGCACCGCGCGACGAATCTCCTCTATGTGCTGGACTCGTTCGCCTTCTACTCGCCGGCCTGGAACGAGGAACGGTTCGCGGACGTCAAGCTGCTGCGGCGCACGCCACTCGATCTTGATGTCGCGCGGCGGCTCTCCGTCTATGTCCGACAGGAGGGTGTCGACCCGCGTGCGCTGCTCGACTACGTCACCGGCTTCTCCAAGGTCAACAACAGGGAGCGGTTCGAGCCCGACGTCTGGGAAGGCGAGAAGCAGTTCGAGCGCGTCTATCGACCATCGGCAACCGCCACCCGCAGCCGCATTGCGTACCTCTATCCGAAGGCCCCTGATCCAGCGGGGCTTTCCCGATACCTCGAAGAATTCAAGGCGATCATCGCGTTGGCCAGACAGCGCGATATGCGCGTGATCGTCATCAAGATGCCGGTGCCATCTCAATTCCAGAACCAGCTTCCTGACGAAGCGGTGTTTGACGGCGTGGTCTCACAAATGCTCGGGCGGGAGCAGGTCGTGTTCCACGACTTCGCACGGGCAATGGATGAGCCACGTTTCTATTTTGATACGGATCATTTGAATCGCGCCGGCCTGACGGAATTCTTCCATCGCCATCTGAAAACCATCCTTGTTTCCCGCGATTAGGGCCTTTCACGAGGGTGCACAGCTAGGGCCACGCCCGCGTTGGCGAGCAACGGACAGCCTGTGTTTGATCCCACTCAACGACAACATCTTCGCGGTCGGGCCTTCTGCTGCCTCTCAGCGGTATTGCGCAAAGGTAGGAGAAGCGTCATGGATTCCGAATGCACGCGTCGCGACTTGATCGTCGGGGCGGCCGCGCTGACAGCGGCAGGGTTGAGCACCTCGAGCGCCCAGGCATCAGCTGAGTCCATAAAGTTGCCGCCGCCGGGCACAGGTGGTGGCCTGCCGCTCATGCAGGCTTTAGTCAAACGCCGTTCGATCCGTGCTTACGAGGAACGCGCGCTCTCGGATCAGACGATGTCAGACTTGCTGTGGGCCGCTTTCGGCATCAACCGACCGGAAACCGGCGATCGCACAGCTCCGTCGTGGCGCCATTCGATAGAAACAGACATCTACGTTTGCACCGTCGATGCTGTGTACATCTACGAACCGAAGGCACACGAATTGCGGCGGGTGCTCGACATCGACATCAGAGGGAAGACCAGCAGCATGGTGTTCGCGGCCACCGCCCCCGTCGTCCTGGTCTATACGGCAGATCTCGGACGCATCGCCAAGGCGGGACGAGAGGATCAGGTGCTGAATGCGCACGTCGATTCCGCCATCGTCGGTCAGAACGTCTACCTCTACTGCGCGTCTGCTGGCCTCGGCACGGTCATTCTCGGAACGGTGGATCGTGCCGGACTGCCGAACCGCATGGGGCTTCGCAACAACCAGATCGTGACCTTCGCGCAGCCGGTCGGCTATCCGAAATAGGTCTTGCTGGGCTGCCATCTCAACTTCCGGTTCAGCCGCTGCGCTCGAACACTTGGCGCAAAGGGTGTTAACGTTGCTTGGTGCAGTGCACGAGTCAGCAACTGGCACGATCCTGAAGACTTCGGCACTGCAGCGATTCCGGCAGCAATCAGAGGCGGTTGCTCCGTCACAAGCGCGTCCACCTCCATGCCTGCCTCTGACCCATTTTTGCCGTACGGCAGCCCCTAAAGCTTGCCCGGGAAGGCTATCGGGCGCGATGCTAGGGAGGCCGGAAACACCGTCGCGTCCGCAGCGGCACGCTTGTCGATCACGGTGAGCCGCGTCTCCATCGTGGTGCCGTGCCGGGCATAGAGTGCGCCGTCGATTGGGGCCGAGAACACGACGGTGCCGTGCGCCTGGAGGCGCTGGAAATCCTCGCGCCAGGCGGGGCTGTCCGGTGCAAGGCTCGCCAGCGTGATGGCGACGAGGTGTCCACCCTCGGCAAGCCGCGCCAGCGGGGACGACACATGGCGGAGCGCCGCGTCCGTCCAGCGCCGGTCGACATTGGCGAGCGCCGAGAACGGCGGGTCATCAGCACCACGGTGGTGACGCCGGGGTCGAGATGGTCGTCGATCCGGGCCGCATCGAAGCGCGCGACGCCGACATCTGGGAAGAGATGCCCGAGCAAGCCGGCGCGCGTCTCGGCGAGCTCGTTCAGGGCGAGCGAGGCGCCGGCAAGCTCGGCGAAGATGGCAAGCAGACCGGTGCCGGCCGACGGCTCGAGGACATGGTCGGAGGGGACGATCGCCGCAGCCGTGCTTGCAACAAGGGCCAGCGGAACAGGCGTGGAGAACTGCTGCAGCTCATCGGCCTCGACGGAGCGCCGCGTGTGGCTGGGGAGCAGCCGCACCATCCTGGCGGGCATCGGTAGCAGCGCGGCGGCCGATTCGGCGCGCGCCGCCATGGCGCCGCCGAACCTGCGCGGGAACAGCACCGCGGCCGCCTCGCAGGCGCTCTTACAGTCCCAGCCGCCCTCGGAGTCGGAGGCGCCGACGGGCGCTCCATCGCGGCGCGAAGAGCCGCCGCATCGATCGGGTGTCCGCGTTCGAGGGCGGGCAGAAGCAACCGGGCGGCATGAATGAGGGCGGTCGCGCGGGCCAATGCGTCGGGCGCAGAGGTGCGGGCCGCGGCAAGGGCTGCCGCGGCGGCGGAGGTCGTCGTCATCATGGGAGCCTCGGGTGAGAGGAACGGACCGAGCCGCGGGCCTCTCTCTCGATCCCG
>JBAPMW010000213.1:0-6752 GCA_049278815.1 Hyphomicrobiaceae bacterium | reverse complement strand
TCAAGGAGGGCAACGGCTTCGCCGTGCTGTCCGACATCCTGGGCGATGAGGACCATCTGGGCGATATGGACTTCAAGGTGGCGGGCACCGAGAAGGGCGTCACCTCGCTGCAGATGGACATCAAGATCACCGGCATCACCGAGGAGATCATGCGCGTGGCGCTCGACCAAGCCTACGCCGGGCGCATGCACATCCTGGGCGAGATGGGCAAGGCCATCAGCGGGGCCCGCACCGAGCTCGGCGAGCATGCGCCGCGCATCGAGACCATCAAGATTCCCGTTGACAAGATCCGCGAGGTGATCGGCTCCGGCGGCTCGGTGATCCGCGACATCGTCGCCACCAGCGGCGCCAAGGTCGACATCGAGGACGACGGCACCGTCAAGGTCGCCGCCGCCAAGCGCGAGGCGATCGATGCGGCGCTCGCGCGCATCCGCGCCATCACGTCCGAGCCCGAGGTTGGCACGATCTACAAGGGCAAGGTCGTGAAGATCATGGAGTTCGGCGCGTTCGTGAACTTCTTCGGCAAGCAGGACGGCCTCGTGCACATCTCCCAGCTGACCCAGGGCCGGCCCGAGACGGTCGGCGAGGTCGTGAAGGAGGGCCAGGAGGTCTTCGTCAAGCTGCTCGGCTTCGACGACCGCGGCAAGGTGCGCCTCTCCATGAAGATCGTGGACCAGGCCACCGGCAAGGAGATCCCCCGCGCCGAGGGCGAGGCGCCGGAGGAGCCGATGGAGGGCGGCCGTCCGCCCCGTCGCGAGCGCAGCGATCGCGGCCCTCCGCGCGAGCGTCGGCGCGATCGGGGGTAGGCGTCTCCGGCGAGCGCCAATCGGACAGGCGGGCCTTGTGCCCGCCTTTTCGTTTGCGGCGTAGGGTGCAATAGGGCGTTAGCCCGTATTGCACCGATTTACGCCAATCCGAGGCTATTCGGTGCAATGCGCTCGCTTCGCTCGCTTATTGCACCCTACGATTGCTCCGCCCACTCGGCCACGCGGCCGAGGAAGGCGAGGCACTTCTCCAGCTCGGCGATCTCGATGTACTCGTCGGGGGTGTGCGCCTGGGCGATGTCGCCGGGGCCGCATACGACGGACGGGGCGCCGCCGGCCTGGAAGAGGCTGGCCTCGGTGGCGTAGGACACCGCATAGGTGTCGTTCTGCCGGGCGAGCTTGAGGGCGAGGGGCACGATGCCGGAGGCGGCATCGGCCTGGAACGGCGGCACCTCGTTGGCGATCTCGATGTCGATGGCGGCCTCCTCCGGCGCCGCCTGCCGCATCGGGGCCAGGCACTCGGTCTCGGCAAAGCGGCGGAAGCGGACGTCGAGCGCCATGCCGTCGAAACCGGGCAGCCGCCGGATCTCCCAGCCGAACCAGCAGGCGGCGGGCACGATGTTGTGGGCGTTGCCGCCGGCGAGCTGCGTCACCTGCAGGGTGGTGTAGGGCGGATCGAAGCGGTCATTCCGGGGGGCCGCCTCGAGCTCGGCCTCGATGCGGGCGAGCTCCCCCAGCAGGCGCCCGGCGCAGGTGATGGTATTGACGCCGAGATGCGGCATGGACGAGTGGGCCGCCTTGCCCGTCAGGCGCACCACCCAGCGGATGGGCCCCTTGTGGGCGTCGACCACTGTCATGTTGGTGGGCTCGCCCACGAGCACCATGCGCGGGAGCGGCAGGGAGCGGCCGAGTTCGGCCACCATCGGACGCACGCCGGTGCAGCCTACCTCCTCGTCGTAGGAGAAGGCGATGTGGATGGGCGTGGTCAGCTTGCGCGCGGCCAACTCGGGGACGACGGCGAGCACGCAGGCGAGGTAGCCCTTCATGTCGCAGGCGCCGCGGCCGTAGAGCTTTCCCTGGCGCTCAACGAGCGTGAACGGGTCGGAACTCCAGGTCTGGCCGGTCACCGGCACCACGTCGGTGTGGCCGGAGAGCGCGATGCCGCCGATGCCCGGCGGCCCGATGGTAGCGAACAGGCTGGCCTTCTCGCCGTCGGGCGTGGGCACCAGCGTCGAGACCACGCCATGCTGGCGCAGGTAAGTCTCGACGAAGCGGATGAGCGGGACGTTGGTCTTGTGGCTCGTCGTATCGAAGGCGACGAGCTTCGCGAGGAGGTCCTTTGCTGTAGCGATCGGTGCTGCCATGTTGTCCTTCGGCTTGGCGTCAGTTGAGCCGCGGCCTGGAGTGCGGGCTGTCGAGCGAGAACGCGGGCACCGCCACATCGATGCTCTCGCCCGCGCCCGTCGTCATCCGGTAGCTGCCCACCATGATGCCGGACGGCGTCGGCAGCGGGCAGCTCGAGGTGTAGCTGAATGAACCCCCCGGCTCCATCACCGGCGTCTGTCCGACCACGCCGCGGCCGCGCACCTCCTCGGTGCGGCCGCGGGCGTCGGTGATGCGCCAATGCCGCCAGCGCAGCTGCACGGTCTCGCTGCTCTCGTTGCGGATGTCCACCGTATAAGCCCAAACGTAGCGGTCCTCATCGGGCGAGGACTCCTCCTCCAGGTACTGGGGCGTCACGCGGACGCGGATGCCTTGGGTGACGGCTTCGTACATGGGGTCGTATCTGGCCTACGGTCTGTGGCCGAACGGGGGCTCCGGCGGATGTGCGGGCGTTGAGGGACTGTGCGGCCGGATAGCCCTGGCCGCAGCTAGGCGATATTAGAAACGGACAGCGCCTCGTCAATATCGGCCGCAAGATCCGACCACGCCTCCAGGCCGACCGACAGGCGCAGCATGCCGTCCGAGATGCCCAGCTCGGCGCGCACCTGCGGCCCCAGGCGCTGGTGAGTGGTGGTGGCCGGGTGGGTGATGAGGCTCTTGGCGTCACCCAGATTGTTGGAAATTCTGATGAGGCGCAGGGCGTTGACGAAGCGGAAGGCCGCCGGCTTGCCCCCTGCCAGCTCAAAGGAGATCACCTGGCCGGGTCCCGTCATCTGCTGCCGGGCGAGCGCCGCCTGGGGGTGGTCGGGCCGGCCGCAGAACAGCACGCGCCTGACCTCCGGCCGCCCGGACAGATGATCGGCCAGCCTGGCGGCCGTCTCGCATTGGGCGCGCACGCGCAGGGGCAGCGTCTCCAGGCCCTTCAGCATCACCCAGGCGTTGAAGGGACTGAGCGACGGCCCGGTGTGCTTCAGGAAGCTGTGCAGGCGGTCTTTCACGAAGGCCTCGGAGCCCAGCACCATGCCGCCGAGACAGCGCCCCTGGCCGTCCACGTGCTTGGTGGTGGAGTAGACCACGACATCCGCCCCGAGCTTGAGCGGCTTCTGGAGCATGGGGGTGGCGAACACATTGTCGACCACCACCAGGGCACCGGCGGCATGGGCGATCTCGGAGACAGCAGAGATATCGACGAGGTCGAGGGTGGGATTGGCGGGGGTCTCGAAGAAGAACGCTCTCGTGTTGGGGCGCACGGCCTCTGCCCACGCGCCGGCGTCGCGCCCGTCGACGATGGTGGAGGCAATGCCGAGACGGGGGCAAAGGTCCTCTACCACGTAGCGGCACGATCCGAACAGGGCGCGCGAGGACACGATGTGGTCGCCTGCCTTCAGGAAGCACAACAGCGAGGCGGTCACTGCGGCCATGCCGGTAGCCGTCGCGCGTGCGGCCTCGGCGCCTTCCAGGAGCCGCATGCGCTCCTCGAACATGGCGACGGTGGGATTAGCGTAGCGGCTGTAGATGAAGCCCCCCGCCTCGTTCTTGAAGCGTTCCTCCGCCTGCTCCGCCGAATCGTAGATATAGCTTTGCGTGAGGAACAAGGCCTCCGAGGTCTCGCCGAAGGCGGACCGCAGGATGCCGCCGTGCACGAGTTGCGTCTCGGGGCTCCACGCGGGCGAGCGCTGGGGCCGATCGGCAGGGGGAGGTGTATCAGTCATTGTGCGCGCTCCTTGCCTGTGGGGTCAGATCAAGCCCGCAGGCAAAAAAATCCGGCTCGAACAGGGCCCTCAGCCGGGCGCATCGAGTCGGTCTACGCGCGCGGCCTCTTTAGCAAGTTGTTTTGCGTGGCTGCAAGCCGGCCGGCCAAATCACCACGTCCGTGCAAGCGCAGGTAACCAGCTCCGGCGCGCGGCGTCAACCGGTGTTGCGGGTACGAGACATTGCGTCCCATGGGCCGGTGCAGCGACGGGGGTGGACCGGCACGAAGGGGAGGGCGGGCCTGCCCGATGCGCGAATATCCTGGGATAAGCTGTTACTAACCCGCCATCGCAGATCCTCAGGGCGCCGGCAACAACGTGACTTCCAACCGACAGTCTTCTAGGCGTGCCAAAGGGCCGGCTGCGCGCGAGTCGGGCAAGGGGAAGCGCGGCCGGTCAGGGGGAGCGCCGCTTATGAACTACATGCCTCGATCAGGCGACCTTTTCGGCCCACCTCCCGAGTCGCGCCGCTCGCTGTCGGCGCGGACCGGGGTGCTCCCAAGCCAGGCCATCCGCAAGCTCATTCAGGGCAAGGAGATCTACGCGGAGGGCCAGCGCTGGGACCCCACCACCCAGGTGCAGCCGGCGAGCCTCGACCTGCGTCTTGGCCCCGTCGGCTATCGCATCCGCGCGAGCTTCCTGCCCGGCGAGGGCCGCACGGTGGAGAGCAAGCTCTCCGACCTGCAGGACAACGAGATCGACCTGACCAAGGGCGCCGTCCTGGAGACGGACTGCGTCTACCTGGTGCCGCTGATGGAGCGGCTGAAGCTGAGGCCGGCGGTATCGGCCATCGCCAACCCCAAGAGCTCGACCGGGCGGCTCGACGTGTTCACCCGCCTCATCGCCGATGGCACGAACGCCTTCGACTACGTGCCGCCGGGCTATCAAGGCCCACTTTACATCGAGATCTCGCCTCGCAGCTTCTCCATCGTGGTGCGCCAGGGCTCGCGCCTCAACCAGCTGCGCCTGCTGCGGCGCACCTCGCGGCAACAGATCGAAAAGCGCTTCGTCTCTGACGCGGGGCTTGAGGCGCTGCACGGCGAGACGCCGCTGGTGGACCGGAACCTGACCATCCGCAACGGACTCAACCTGCGGGTCGACCTGGCGCCGACCGGCGACAAGCTCATCGGCTACAAGGCCAGGCGCTATGCGGGCGTGGTGGATGTGGACGCGCCCGGCAAATACGAGACGCGCAAGTTCTGGGAGAAGATCTACGACGAGGACAACGGCCGGCTGATCCTGGACCCGCACGAGTTCTACATCCTGGCCTCCAAGGAGCTGGTGGTGGTGCCGCCCGACTACGCGGCGGAGATGGCCCCGTTCGACCCGATGATGGGCGAGTACCGCGTGCACTACGCGGGCTTCTTCGACCCGGGCTTCGGCATGGTCGACGGCAAGCGCCGCGGCGCCAAGGCGGTTCTGGAGGTGAGGAGCCTCGACATCCCGTTCGTGCTGGAGGACGGCCAGATCATCGGCCGGCTGGTCTACGAGCGGCTCGCCAGCACGCCCGATGTGCTGTACGGCGCCGCCCTGCAATCCCACTACCAGGGGCAGGGGCTGAAGCTGTCGAAGCACTTCATCTAGCCAGCCGCAGCCAGGCATTGCGTCTGGCCGCTACGCAACTCGCGGGGTGGGTGCGACGCGGCGGGGGGAAACGAAGGGTGTCGCGCGGCGCCTTGTTCGTGGCACCGCGATGCATTAGGGATACCGGCCGCCGGTGCGCTGGCGCAGGTCGGCTTCCGGGGCTGCCATTATCATGCTTAGCCGCTGCTCTATGTAGCTCCTGAAGTCATTTTTCTGCCGGCTGCGAGACCGGCAGCCGCGGAAGGACGACCAATGACACGCAGTGCTGGATGGATTGCCACGCTCGCCCTTGCAATGGCGGTGGTCGCCACGGCGCGGGCGGACGACGCAGCGACGAGCTTCACCGAGTGCTTTGGCAAGGACAGCGTCCGCCGGATCGAAGGCTGCACCGCCCTGATCGAGAGCGGCGGCGTCGGCCAGTATCAGCTCGCCGACGTGTATGCCATGCGGGCGCTGGCCCACTCGCTCAAGGGCGACTACGCCACCGCCATCAAGGACTACGACGTTGCCATCGGCATGCGGCCCGAGTTCGCGGTGGCGCTCAACAACCGCGCCTGGGCCTACTTCCGCTGGGGCAAGGCCGACATTGCGCTTCCCGATGTGGAGAAGTCGCTGCGGCTGGAGCCGCGGGCAGCACACTCCCTCGATACCCGCGCCCACATCCGGCAGGTGAAGGGCGACCCCAAGGGGGCGCTCAACGACTACACCAAGGCCATGTATTTCGGCGGCCAGGAGATGATCAAGCTGTACCAGTGCGGGCTCACCGAAGCGAACCTGTACGACGGCAAGATCGACGGCATCTGGCGCCGCGAGCTGCAGGACGCGATGGAGAAGTGCGTCGTCAGCACCACCTGCGACCCCCTCCCCGCCGACGAGCACTGCCGGCCCGCGACGTCGTGAGGCGGGAGCGGGGCTGACGCCGGGGCGTTGGCCTGCTGGCTTCCGCGGTTTCGAGACCGTCTCCGGCGTTCGATCGGGGGCTCTGGTTCTACCCTTCGCCCGTGCAGGGGCGGGCGAATCTTGACCTCCCTCAAAATAGACCTCCAGTCCCGATCATGGCCCACGGTGGCGTGTACGAGGCCGGTATCGCTCCGCCGACCGCCGACCCGAGGCATGGGCGGCGACCGGATGAGGCTCGGCAAATGGCGTAGGGGACGTGATGGCGCGCTCCGTTTCGCCATCAAGGTCGGCGCACCCGGTGACCGGCTGCGCCGACGTGGCACCTACCTGACCGTCTTGCGCAACAGGACGGTGTTGTCGAACACCAGAC
>JBAPMW010000212.1:0-3519 GCA_049278815.1 Hyphomicrobiaceae bacterium | reverse complement strand
GAGCAGCGGCCAGCCCGTCAGCGGGGCCAAAAATCGCCGAGACGCGGGTGCCGAAAAGGCGACGCGTAGGGGCGGGCAACCGCCCCCAATTCATGGTTGCCGAAGTAGGCACCCGCGTTCCCGTCGCGTCTTTGCCGGCGGACGCCGGCGGGGGCACCCTCGCCGGCACCGCCGGCGGGGCCGGTGGCGTTGGCGGCGTGTGGAGGAAGGATTGGCGATTCACATCAACCGGAAAGCGCTCTAGCATCGAAATAGACAAGGCCAGCTAGGCAAGACCGATGACCGACCACCCACACCGCGATGGCCTGCGCAACGTCCTGCGAGGCCGCATCCGATGACCACGTCGTTCCATATCCGTACCCTGGTCAAGGATGGCCGGCGCGCGGAGGCCGCAGCGGCCGCCGCGCAGCTGCTGACCGAGGAGACGGACACACGCTTCAGCGACGTGGCGATCAACGACGACCGCTACAGCCTGAACTCGGTGAACGGCACTGCGGTGGACGCGGACGGGCGGAGGCTGTTCTTCAAGTTCCACACCGAGGAAGGCGAGGCCGAGACGGTGGGGGAGTACTACAAGGCGCACGTGCTCGCCGAGGCCGGCCTGCCCGTCGACCTTCCCCTCAAGGCGTCGAGCACGCCCGGCCGCCAGTTCCTGCTCTATGCGTTCCGCAACGACGCCAAGCTCGCCGACGTGTGCCTCAGGCTGGAGTTGGGGCAGCAGGGGTCAGCCCCGGCCTTCGCCGGGGCGCAGGGTCCATTCTCGCCCCCATTCTCGCTCGAGGAGGTCGTTGCGGCCCAGGCCGGCCTTGACGATGCCACCCTGGCTGCCGCGCTGACGAGCCTCGCGCCGCCCACGCCGGCCTCGGCGGGCGAGGCGCTGCATCGGCTGTTCCACCACCGGCTCGTCACCCCCGGCGAGCACGGCCGCCTGGGCGGCCGCTACGCGCAATTCTATGCCGGCCGGCAGGTGCCGGTGGCGGGCCGGGAGGTGCCCTGGGAGGCGTTCGCCGATCTCAACTGGACCGTCAACGGCATCGGCTACCGCCGCACCCTGCGCGAGGTGTTCGAGCAGAGCTACCGCCTGCTCGATCCGCACCGGCTGGCCGGGCTGCCGGTGCTCGTCTCCCATGGCGACGCCCACAACGCCAACGTCTGGATACGGCGCGACGAGGAGGGCCGACCGGGGCTGGTGCTGTTCGATCCGGCCTTTGCCGGCAACACCATCCCGGCCCTGCTGGGCGAGGTGAAGGCCACGTTCCACAACATCCTCGCCCATCCGCTGTGGCTCTACACCCCGGACCTGGCGGACAAGGCCTTCCGCGTCTCGGCGCAGGTGCAGGATGGGCGCATCGCCGTCACCCACGATTGGGCCCTGGGGGAGCTGCGCTCGCGGCTCCTGGCGCTGAAGCGCGACCGCTACTGGCGTCCGCTGCTCGGCCGCCTCAACGAGATGCGCGCGCTTCCCGGCGACTGGGAGGACACGATGCGCTCGGCCCTGTTCTGCTGCCCGACGCTGGTCATGAGCCAGCTGCCCGGCGGCGCGCGGTCGCCCGCCATCGGCCTGCTCGGCCTGGCGATTGCCGTCATGTGCGGCTCGGAGCCGGAAGGCGCCCGCAGCGACGTGGTCTCCGAACTCTTCGCAGACTTGCGCCGCTCGCTGGCGTGAACGGTGTCAGACCCGGAGGGTCTGACACCTCCTGCTTCCCCCCGCACCTCGACCGCGTTAGATTGAGGCTCGGCGATTGGGGGGGCATCCTGAGGTACGTGTGGGGATGCCTATGACATGCCTATCGACCCGGCCGGCGCGGCTCGCCGGCCTGCTTGCGGTTGTTGCAGGGTTGGGCGCGGCCGCAACCGCGGCGCAGGGCTATGCGCCCAGCGAGGAGGTCGCGACCTACCTCAACCAGCGCTACGGCTTCACGCTCAGCTACCCCACCGCCCGCTTCAGGCCGAGGGAGCCCCTGAGCGAGGAGGGGCGGGTGTGGGTCTCGCACGACGGCAACGCCAAGCTGCTCGCCGGTGCCCTTGCCAACGCCGACGGCATGAGCCTCAACGAGTACCGCGCGTTCCTGATGAAGGAGAGCTACGCCGGCGCCGAGATCGACTACGCGCCCGTGCGCGATACCTGGTTCGTGCTGTCGGGCACCCGCGACGACACCATGTTCTACGAGCGCGTGACATTCACCTGCAGCGGCCGGCGCATCAACAGCTGGGCCATGCTCTATCCCGTGGCGGAGCGCCGGGTTTATGACCGCATCGTGGAGAAGGTCGCCCGCACCTACCGTGCCGGCAAGCGCGACTGCGAATGAGCGTGGAAGCCGGGGTCAGCCCCTCGCGGCCGCGGACGAGCTGGGGACGTGAGTTTGACTGGTGAGCCACAGGCAAGCGCCAAAGCGGATTCCCCTCCCCCTTGTGGGGAGGGGTTAGGGGTGGGGGGACTCCCGACCTTCGATGTTCTGCGATCCCCCCCACCCTGTCCCTCCCCCACGTCGTGCCGAAGGCGCGCCTCCAGCGCGACGGGGGAGGGGACGGTGCGGCGCGCTCCGTTTCGTCATCGAGGGTCGGCGCAGCCGGTGAGCGGCTGCCCCCGGCAATGACAACCCGCCCCGTCTTCCGCTTCGCGCCGAGCCCCAACGGCGAGCTGCACCTGGGCCACGCCCTCTCGGCTCTCCTGAGCTATGAGCATGCGAAGGCCGCCGGTGGACGCTTCCTGGTGCGCATCGAGGATATCGACGCTGCCAGGACCAAGCCGGAGCACGTGGCGGGCATCCTCGAGGACCTGCGCTGGCTCGGGCTGGAGTGGGAGGAGCCGGTGCTGCTTCAAACCACCCGCATGGCCGTCTACCGCGCCGCCGCCCGGCGCCTTGAGGTGCAGGGCCTCCTCTACCCCTGCTTCGCGACACGCACCGAGATCGAGGCCGCCGCGGCCGGCGCCGGGACCGACCCTGGGACCGACCCTGGGACCGACCCCGACGGGACGCCGCTCTATCCGGGGCGTTGGCCAGGGCTCTGGAAGGGCCGCTCCGAGCATGACATCGCCGAGGCGGTCGCAGCGGGCCGGCCCTACGCCCTGCGCCTCGACATGGCGGCGGCGACGCGCGCCGCCGCCGGCATCCTCAACGGCCGCCGCCTCGACTTCGTCGAGCTCGGCGACGGGGATGACGGAACGCCACGGACCGCCGAAGCCCACCCGGAGCGCTGGGGCGACGCCGTCATCGTGCGCAAGGACATTGCCGCCAGCTATCATCTCGCCGTCGTGGTCGACGATGCTTGGCAGGGCGTGACCCATGTCACGCGCGGTCGCGATCTGTTGGCCGCCACCGATCTGCACCGCCTGCTGCAGGTGCTCCTGGGCCTGCCGGCGCCCGTCTATCGCCATCATCGGCTGATCGTCGACGCCGCCGGCCGCAAGCTCTCCAAGAGCGCGCGCGATACCAGCCTGCGGTCGTTGCGGGACGGCGGAGCCACCCCCGGCGAGATCCGTCGCCTGGCCGGTCTCGCCTAGGGGACTCGCTCATC
>JBAPMW010000211.1:0-3073 GCA_049278815.1 Hyphomicrobiaceae bacterium | reverse complement strand
CGACCCCTCCCCATCAAGGGGAGGGGGGACGCTGTGGCTCTCTCTTCCCCTCACCATCCTCGTCGAGTGCTCTGCCAAGGGGCGCACGCCGTGCCTTTCCGCAGATAGGTGCTGGCATGATCCACATCGAGTGGAAAGCGCTCTAGTTAAGCCTCAGGACAGGACGGCCACCTCCACGTGCTGCGCCAGCGGCGCGGCGCCGGGCTGCAGCGGCCAGTCGGTCGCGTTGCGCATCTCGCCGCATGCCTTGACGGCGCGGAAGCGCTCAAGGTCCACATCCGCATAGACCCACTGCGGCTGGTTGAGGGCACCCGCGGCGAGCACGCCGGTATCGGAGAGGCCGCGGTCGGCCGGGGCGAAGACGCCGGCGGCGCCGGCGTTGCGGTCGATTGCCGGCGACCAGGGCGCGTCGCCGACGGTGGGCGACAGCACGGTGACGCAGGCATTCTCCAGCGCCCGGGCGAGCGCTGCGGTGCGCACGCGGTGGTAGCCGGAGATGAATTCCGTGCAGGACGGAATGAGCACGATCTCGGCGCCGGCCTCGGCCTGGGCACGCACGACGAGCGGAAATTCGCTGTCGTAGCAGACGGCGACGGCTATGCACCCGAGCGCGGTCTCGAAGACCTTGAGGCCGCTGCCGCCCGAGAGGCCCCAGTCGCGCTCGAACGGGGTCATGATGAGCTTCTCCTGGGTCCCGATCCGCCCGGACGGTGCGATCAGCCGCGCCGCGTTCACGAAGCGGCCCCCGCGTGCGCTCGGGCCGCTGGCGGCCAGGATGTGGACGCCGTACCGGCGTGCGAGATCCGCGTGCGCGGCATCCATCTCCGGCAGGGCGTCGGAGACGGCGGCGAGGAAGGCGCCCAGGTCGCCGGCCCCAGATGCCCCCTCCGCAGCGGCGTACTCCATGGCACCGTACTCGGGGAAGACCAACAGCTCAGCGCCGTTGCCGGCGGCCTCTGAGACCCAGCGCGCGAGCTTGTCGCGGCAGGCGCCGAGGGAGGGCAAGGCCTCCGGCGGGTACTGCGCGGCGGCGATCCTGAGCCTCGTCATCACAGCGCCCGCACCCAGAACTGCATCGGCTTCTCGGTCTCGGCCGGCTGGTCGATGTCCTTCCAGGTGAAGCGGCCGAGGAGGTCTTCGGCCTTGGCGTAGCCGCGCCTGCCCCAGAAGGCATCGAGCGGCACGTAGTCCTTGGGGCGCAGCGGATGGTCCTCGGGGCGCACCACCGCGCAGAAGGCGACGTGGGCGAAACGCCCCAGCCGGCGCGCCTGCGCCTCGCGGCGGTCGAAGAAGGCGTGGCCCAGGCCGCGGCCGCGGAAGGCCGGCAGCAGCACCGATTCTCCGCAGTAGAAAATGCGGGCGATGTCCATGCCGCGCTGCCGGAACGGCTCGGCAAACTGCGCCTCCACCTCGGTCATGGGCGCCGCCGTGGCGCAGCCCACGATGTCCTCTCCGTCGTAGGCGGCGACGACGATGGCGCCTTCAGCGGCAGCGAGCTTGGCCAGGTACTTCTCCTCGTAGGCGAGCGCGCCGTCATAAAGGTAGGGCCAGTCGCGGAACACGGCGATGCGCAGGTGCGCCAACGCCGGCAGCGCCGGCGCGATGTCCTTCCCGGCAAGGGAGGCCACGCGGATCGTCATGCCGGAGGCTCCTCGCCTGCGATGGGGGGCGCAGCCGGCGGCGCGATCTGCATCAGCCAGGCAGTGAGGTTGTAGTAGGTCGTCACCCGTGTGATGAGGCCGTTCTCCACCTCGAAGAATGCCCCGGCCGGAAGCCTGTAGGTCTGACCGGTGGCGGGCGGCAGGCCCTCGTCGGTCTCGATGTAGGTGCCGAGCACGTCGAGCTCGGCGGCGGCCCTGGTGCCGTCAGCGCTCGCCATCACGGCGATGTTCTCCAGCTGCTCGGCGTAGCAGCGCTCCATGTGGGCGGTGAAGGCGCGGAACGCCTCCTTGCCGGTGCGCCGCGCTCCCTGGTTGACATCGTGCACCACCTGGTCGGCGAGGCAGGCCAGCATGCCCTCGCTGTCGCCAGCGTTGAAGGCCTCATAGTAGCGCTCGATCAGTGCGGCGGTGTCGGCGGCGGCCATGGCTGCTTCTCCGGCTGGACCCTGAATTGGACCCCGACGTGGGCCCTCGGAATGACCCATGCCCTGCTTAGCAGGGCGAAGCCCGCCGTTCCAGGCAGTGGAAGCTCTAGCTCTGGCGACGCTCAGGTTGTGCTGCGGTCGCTCGCCTCCACCTCGACCTGCCGCACAAGACCGGCGACGGGCGAGCCGGCTTCGACCCCCTGCAGCTGCCTTGCCAACGCTGGCAGGTCCGCCCGGCTGGTCAGCTTCTCGTAGACGTTGCACAGCGTGATCTTCAGGTAGCTGTGCGTCGTGGCGAAATCCCGGCTGCGGACCTCCTTGGCGATGGGCATCAGGTCCCAGTACGTCCTGGCATAGGGTGCGGGCACGTCGATGACCCGCTTCGGCGGATGCAGGCCCAGCAACTGCAGACGCTGGTTGAGCTCCGCCCGCGCCTCGGCCCAGACCGAGTCGCCCAATGCGGCCGGCGCCGGATAGCGGTCGAAGACCTGGAGGACGAACACGCGCAGGTTGGCCACATGACGGAGCACATCCCCTTCCGCGTAAGGGCGTAATACCCCCTCCACGACCTCACCCACCAGGGCGAGCCCCAACGGATAGGCCCGCCACCGCTGGCGCTCCAGCACCTCGTTGAACTCGCGCTCGTGGAACAGGACCTTGGCGTAATGACCGGCACGGGCACGCGGGTACTCGTGGAGGCCCTTTTGCACCAGGAAGGCTGACTGCTCGTCGATGAAGGTGGCGAGCGCATCCAGGTCGGCGACCGGCGAGCGCCGCCAGAATATGAGATCGCGCCAGTCCATGCGTTCCTCTTTCCGCCCCTGCGGCTCCATTTTGGACCAAAGTATTATGCGGGAGCGTCCCGGCGCAATGATAGCCTTATTGCCGGATCTCCGTGAGCGGTTTTCGTGGGGCCGGGCGAAAGGTGCAGGCGGCCTTGTCGGCCGGCGTCCTCCTCCCTCCGACCGTTGCAACGGGACCGTCGCT
>JBAPMW010000210.1:0-4360 GCA_049278815.1 Hyphomicrobiaceae bacterium | reverse complement strand
GGGACGAAAGTGGCGTCAGTCCAGGGATGCGTGACGCCGGCTTGGATCACCAGAGCCTTCGTCTGCTCGGAGTGGAGGTCAGCAAACGCAAGCGCTGTAGGCGCGCCACCTGATGTTCCTATAACGGCAGTTCTCCATTTGCCGACACCGTAGAGATGATCAAGGAGGCCGGCTGCTGCTCTCGCAAAGCCACTTGGGGTTCGCCAGTCGACCTTCTTGCCGCCGATCTCGCCCTCCAGGGTCGTGCCGGCGTAGCCAGGTCGATGCACAACCAGCAGCCTAAATCCCGCTTCGATGAGTGGATATTCCAACGACAGCACGACCCGAAAATCATCGCCCCACCCGTGGAGATAAAGAATGAGCGGACCGCTCTCAGGTCCCTGAATCGCGTAGGTAATCCTGCCCCCATCGATGTCAACCGTTGACATATCGGGGTAAGCCACCTTGGCAATATGCTCGGGGTGCAGGAATCCGCAAGCTCCGATGATCCAACAAGGTTGTACGCCGGTGCCGAAGGCCCTCCTGCCCCCTGCAAGCGGCGATCAAGGGGAGAACATGGGCCATTTTGCAGCTGGCGTCTCATCTCTGAGCAGGGATCTTTGACATTCCAACGACCTCGGCAGCGTTGATGACTACCAAAACGCTATCTATCGAGTTTTACGTGATGAAGCGACTCCTGCTTTTTTGCGGCTGTCAGAGGCATGTAACGCAGGGCCGTGTGGCCCGATCGAGGCAGGTCGGGGTCAGGTGCGGACCTGTGGCCGCCCTACCAGGACGAGGTAAGTGCCTCTGTAACCGGACGGAATCGTTGCCGCGCAGCGAACGGGCGATCAGCGCCAGATCCTCACTCATGCACCGCAGCAAGCTAAGCGCACGGGCGCACATGTGCATCGCCACGGCGCGTGCAATCCGCCCGTTTTACGGCGAATTGGCCGCCCAACGCGCCAAGGTCATTCCTCGAACTTCTCGCCCGGCTGAAGCTTCCGGACGCGAGCGTCCATTCACGTCTCAGCTCGGGTCCTTTTTTCCGGCGTCACAGGCAAGCGATCCTGCATGCTGAAAGGGCGCCCGCACGAGGTGGCCCTCGTCCCATTTTTTTTGGAGGCGACGAGCGCTACGAGGCGGCGCTCCACTTGCGCCCTATCCAAAACAGAATCGGAATGGAGGAGACGATCCCGACGACTACCAATGAACCATAGATCGCAAATGCATGTAGCTCGATGTAGCCCTCCCGAATACCGCTCTCCAACAGGGCGATCGTGACCGGCATGTTGAGCAACACTGCGGTGGCGGTGCCTGGCATGTAGCGGCGTAGCACAAGGGTCGCCAGCAGATGGGGAAAGAGAACATTTAGCAACATGGCAAGCGCGTAGCCTGTGACAAGATATGCACCAAGGCTTCCCTTACCTTGGAGCGTTGCCAACTCTGCCGCGCCGGCGGCGAGCAGCGTCAAGACGAGCACAGCAAATCTGAACTCACTGTTCCCAACAGGGTGGTGCCATCGTCCCGCTGCCGGCGACCATGCTGGCAGCCAGATCGCTTCTTCCAGATTGTGAAGCGCGACCACGAGCACGAAGAGCCACGCCAGCCACACGAACCCCATGAGTGTCCTCCACTCCGTCATCCGGGTTGCGCCCAGATTCTCGACCTGGATAGAACGCGTCAGTAGACCACGCGGAAGGCGCTGTCAGCCGATCGCCAGTCGTCTTGCAGGTTGGTGCCTATCCGAATCTCTAAGGTCAGCTTGGGGTCATCATTGCCCGGTTCGGCACGAGCGCCGGCGCGGTGAGCGGGTGGCGGTAGCGTTGGTGCGTGTCTTCTTGCTGCGGATGCGCCCGCACCGGCTGTTCAGGTCGAAATCAGTGGCCGAGGGTAGTAGATGTTGTCGTCGCTTCCGCAGCCACCGCCACAATTGCGCTACGTGTACTGCGCACAAAGCCCTGCCGCAGACGTACTAACCAAGGAGCAGGCAATGCTACGTCCCGCACTCGTCGCCCTGTGTGCCGCAACCATCGCCACCGGGGCGATGGGCCAGTCCACGGACATTGCCGTCTGCGACGAGCTGTTCGGGAAATGGGAAGCCTGTCTCACCAAGATGCCTGACTTCGATCGCAAGATCCAGAAGAGCATACTCGATGAGTGCGGAGGTCGGTTGGTGAGCAGCTCAAGAAGGACCTGAGGGAGCTGGCCGAGTTCGCATGCAAGACGTCCGCTCAGCAGTTCGCTGGAGCGGTCGAGCCTTACGGATGCACCCTCGGCGTGGCACCCAAAGAAGGGGCAAAGGCCCAGTCCACGGGCATTGCGTTCTGCGATGATTTCATCAAGAAGTTTGAGATCTGCTACACCACCAAGATGCCAGCGGATCAGCAGGACCTGCACAAGCTCACCCTCGACCACATGCGGAAGACGGTCTCGGACCTTGCAAAGGGCCCGGGCGGGAAGTCTTCGGCCGAGAACCTCTGCAAAGAGATGCTCGTAGGGGTCAAAGGACTGCTCGGGTCTGTCGGCTGTACGTTCTGAGCCTCGCGACTCGGGCAAGGTCAGCACCGGGTTATTCGCGTCGCTTTCACCCCTTCCGGTCAGAGTCCACTCAACCCCAGCTACCGGACAATGAGCACAGCGCAGCGAACTGGCGCTGTGTGCCACTTTCGGAAGTGCACGCAGATCTCGAAGGCGATGCGTGGACCGCTATCCCTCCGGAAATGCGGCTGGTGCAGAGGACGCGGCTCCTCATTTGCGCTTTGCTAACTCGTAGAGATACCACAAGATTGCGTCGACATCCTCGTGGGAGAATTGGATCTGTGGCATCTCCTTGTGCCTCGAAACTTTCCCCTCCAGCAGCTCTTCTTGCAGCTCTCGCGGCGCATACCGTGTGTAGATGTCGCGCATCGGTGGGGCAATCTCAAGCGGGCTCTCGCCCATCTCCCCCACAGCGTGGCAGTGTCCGCACTTTTCCTGAAGAATGGCCTTCCCTCGTGCGAGCTTTGTCACTTCCTCCGCGGCCGCCGTCGCTGGACCCCACAGCAGGAGGATACAGGCAATCACGTTTCGCGTTAGATGTAAGAGCCGCATACAGCGTGGGCGCCTTCGATCGCATTTCGAGTTCCGGACAAGCCATGACGGACTTGCCGGAGCCCTTGGGAAGACCTCGTCGCACCGCAGCTCTCGTCGGCCTTGGTGTCTGCGAGCAACCAAGTCCATGAAGTCTTGGTGGATGACCTGCAATCGGCTAGAGGATGCGCCATGGCGCCGCTTGTCGCGACAGCCATGACAAGGCTCGCGAGCCCACTCCGCCTCGTTGCCCCCCTCGCGGTTTCCCCGACACGCACGCACTCAATGCAGACGTGAGCGTTTAGCCGATGCTGATTCGCCTAGGCTTCACTTCTTCGACCTTCGGCAGGGTGATGGTCAGCACGCCATCGCTCATCTCGGCGCTGATCTTGTGCTGATCAATCCGGTTCGACAGTGCGAAGCCTCGCCGGTAGTGGCCGACGGGATACTCCGCGTAGATTGGACTCAGGCCTTGGTACTTCGAGAAATCAATCTTGCCTTCAACCGTGAGGGCATCGTCCTCTACGCTGACATCAATGTTGCTCTTGTCCACACCCGGCATTTCCAACAGCACGATCAGCGCCTGGTCGGTCTCGTAGATGTCGGCATTCGGAACGAAGGAACGCGCTGGCACGGTTCCCTCTTGCTTCTGCTCGAGTTCGCGCTTCTGCTGCACCTGCAGCTCTTGCGAGGTCATGGGACAGTCCTCCTTATTGCGGGGTCAGCCGATCTTGATCGATCGGGGCTTGTCGCTCTCGGCTCGCGGAATGAAGAGTGCGAGCACGCCGTCCTTGTAGTCGGCTTTCAGCCGAGCGACGTCGACCTGTACGGGCAGCGTGATCGTGCGGTCGAACATGCCCGAGACACGCTCCCGGCGATGCACGCTCGCGGAATCCTGGAAGCTGATGGTCTTGCTGCCCGACAGCCGAATGGAGTGATCCTTTGCCTGGATCTCGATGTCCTTCTTCGAGACGCCGGGCAATTCGACCAGTGCGACGAAGTCCTCGCCCTGCTGGAAGACATTGATAGGCGGAAACGTCCCCATGCCCGTCGTGGAACCCCGCAGCCAATCGCTGTCGAGACTTCTGTCGAGCGCTCGCTGCAGGCTCAAGAGGGCGTGAAGGGGATCCAGGGTGACCATGGTGATAGTCCTCTAGCTGAGCCAGCGACCGGCCTACGCCTCGCGGTCGCGGCAAGACGCTGCTCGAAGCAAAGCGCAGCGACATTGACACAAATCAAGAGGCGTTCTCGGGACGAAGGGATAGAAGTAAGCTTGTTCAGAACTGGGGCCAAAGGTAGATGCCGGGGC
>JBAPMW010000209.1:0-2142 GCA_049278815.1 Hyphomicrobiaceae bacterium | reverse complement strand
TGCCCCTCACCCTAGCCCTCTCCCCGCAAGCGGGGAGAGGGGATCCGGTTGGCGCCCTACTTCGCCGGCGCGCGATACTCCTTGTGGCAGCCGCCGCAGGAGGCGAGCACCTTCGGGAACGCGGTCTTGAAGCTGGCCTCGTCCTTGATGGCGGCGGCCGCGGCCTTGGCGCTAGTGGCCATGGTGTCGAACCGGCCGAGGTATCCCTTCAGGTCCTTCCAGACCGCGGGCAGCGCGCGGGTGTCGCCGCCGGTCTTGGTATCCTCGGTCCAGAGCGGCTTGACCTTGGCGGACTGCTCCTGGAGCGCCTTGAGCGAGGCCTGCACCTTGGCCAGGTCGAAGGGGGCGTCGCCCTTCAGCATGGCCGCGGGCGCCTTCAGGGCCTCCGCGTTGGCCTTCATGAGGTCCTGCCGCTGCTTGATGACCGCGGTGTTCTGCGCCTCAACCACGCCCGCGCCAAGCGCAAGCAGCACAAGTCCAGCAACGATGCGAAGCATCCCGTCTCCTCCCACTTTTCAGGCCGCGGCGCCGGCAGATTTTCCTCGGCGGCGCTCTCCTTTGGCACACAGCATCCGCCGGCCCTTCGCTGGGCCGTTCCCCAACACCGGGGCCAGCGACCATACCCGTCCGCAGCGCCGGCAGAAAGCTCGGTGCTCCACACATTTTTTTGAGATGCTGTGTCCGGCAATTTCACGCATCGTTCACGCGACGCGTTGAACGCTGTCGCCGTCCTCACATCGTGCTGCAACAAGGGGGAGCGGCATGGCGTCTCGCCGGGAAGCGGTAGCTCGCCAGATCCCACGCCTGCGCCGCTATGCGCGGGCGCTCACCAGAGACGACGGCGAGGCTGACGATCTGATCCAGGATACCCTGGAGCGCGCGCTTGTGCGCCTGGACCAGTGGCGCGACGGCGACAACCCGTGCAAGTGGATGCTCTCCATCCTGCACAACCTGCACGTGGACAGCCTCCGCCGCCAATCGCGCCGGCCGCTGCATGTCGGGTTGGAAAACGTCGGGTTCAGCGGGTCGGCCGCTGCCGCCGACGGTGCCAGCGGGTGCGATGTCGACCGGGCCTTGCAGCACATGAGCATCGGCCAGCGCCAGGTGCTGCTGCTGGTGGGCGTCGAAGGACTCACCTACGCCGAGACCGCCGGGGTGCTCGGGATCCCCATTGGCACCGTCATGTCGCGCCTGGCGCGCGGCCGGGACCGGCTGCGGCTGCTGATGGCCTGCGAGGACGCCCTGAAGGGCGATCAGCTGGCCTCAAGGCGGCCCAGGCTGGCCGCCAGCCGGCTCCCGCAGGGCGCAACCGCGTGGCGCACCCCGCCTCAACGCCCATAAGGCTGGGCCAGATACTCGGCCTGCAATGGCAGGCAATTGCGGTGGCCGGCCTCAAGGCAGGTCTGCAGCCGGGAATAGTAGTGCAGGCTTGCCATCAGCCACGTGCCGGCGGCGACGATGGCCACGATCACCAGGAATGCGGCCAGGTTCTGGCGCATGCGCAGGCGATCCTCGCGCTCATCGTCGGCGGCCTGGGCGCTGCGGACAGGATCGCGGACCGGTGGCACGGGGCTCGTCAAGGCCGCCGGCGGCTCAATGCGCCGGGACCCCAGGATCCTCGAGTTGAGCCGCGCGCGGGCGCGATCGAGCGAGATGACGTTCATGGCCCCTGCCCGGCGGTCCTTTCCTCAGTCGAGTGTGTGTCCTTTCCGGTCGAGAGTGTACCCGAACCTTGCCAGATGCATTGGTCCCACTCAAGATTAAGATGTCGGCGCTGACACCTCGGAGGCAGGTGATGACGCCCGTTCGGATCAATGGCGGTCAGGTCGACCTGCCACGGCCGCGAGAAGATCGCGAGATCGATGTTCGGTCCCGCCGTGCCCGACCGCAGCCCCTCGCTCAAGCGCAGACACAAGGTGCCGGGACGCGGCACCCGCCAGTTTGCCCCCGCCGTAGTATTCGGGGAGCTCGGCGTCGTGCGGCTCACCACGCCGAGGCGCCGTGGGCCATGAGACGAAAACCAGTCGGAGAGCCGGATGCGGGAAATCCGCACGTCCGGTTCGATGAGCGGGGAGAGGAAACGGAGCGTTGGTCTCAGTCGGACCCCAAGCCACCGCGCCTCTCCTCGACTCTACCCCTACG
>JBAPMW010000208.1:0-2625 GCA_049278815.1 Hyphomicrobiaceae bacterium | reverse complement strand
TCTGCAGCAGATAAATTGACCCTAAGAGCAATTGCATTCTGCAGATCCGCATTGCGAAGTGTTGCATTTGAAAAATCTGACTCGCTTATGTTGGATGCTGCCAGGGAGACATTTTCCAGTTTAGCGTTTGAAAAGTCGGCGCGTATCAGTCTACTTCTCTCAAATGTCGCCTTGACCAAAGCTGCGTCGGCAAACACGCACTCTGATAAGACGCAGTCGCTTAGGTCCACACCATCCAGGCGGGCACCCTGAAAGTTCTCCCCTCGCGCGGTCAGGACGAGACCGGAGCTCCTTCTCCATTGACCAAACTCGGCAACGAATGAGTTTTTCAATAGTATAATTGGAGATTTCAATAGCTGAGGCATTTGAAGAAAGCTCTGAAGGCTATCACGCAACGGACGCATGCCTTCATTGTCCGCGCGATAGAAGATCGTCCGAAAGGGCGTCTGATCGAAGGGGACGCGTTGGCCCACTTGAGCTATAGGTACCACGTCACGGCCGATAGTATGAGCAATCCCTAACTCATAAAACACGTTAGGATTTGAAGCTGTCAAATCCGCAACAATGACGGCGGATTCGTTTATTTTTTGCCAAATATCTTGCAGGATGATGCGACCGCTGACCTCATCCCCACGAATCGGTTGATAGCCTGAGGTCACGCATGCAGCATGCCTATCCCCTTTGATCAGGCTGAGACGCCAAATCTGGAGAAAAATCAAAGCGCTAGAGTCTCGGCTTCCACGTCAGAGCCGATCGGCGGATGCCCTTGTTCCACCGAGATTTTTTCGGGCGACGCCGGACCAAGGGGGATAGGCATGCACCTTGGACCCTTCCAATACACTGCGTAGTACATCAAGAGTGCTTTGGATTTGGGTACTCCCGAGACGAGGAGAGCGTTATAAAAAACATGGTGCGTATCTCGCCAAGGTCGCACACGACGCCAACAATAATGATCATGGATTACCGCGGCCCGGATATAGCTCTTGTCAAACGGTGCACCGATATGCGGCTGTGCCCAATCCGGGATTGTCGCGCCGTCCGTCTCAAGGCCGTTTGGCCCCGATAGAGCTTCCCAGCCGTAGCCTTTCTCATCAATAAACCCGAACGGATGTTTTAGCTTACATGCTCTTTTAGCTTCGCAGCCCGCCGGCATAAACTCAAGGGTGCCAGCAAACCGAGCCTCAGCCGAACTAACTGTCCAAGTCGCACAAACAAATACCACCGTCAGCAAATAACGCATTATCTGTCTCCCCATCGCGCAATGTTCCTGTGCGGGCACAGACTATACCGGCGAGCACCAGGCCGCAAGACGGTACTGGCGCACAAGCCCGTTCGCCGGTGAGGACCTCGCCAGCATTCGTCCGTTCGACCGGCGATGAGAACCTGCGTTTGCTGTCGTCTTCAGCGAGCGCGGGCCTGTCATCCTGGTGCACACCGCGAGGTACCGGGTTGGTCTCGCGTCGGGTCGGATCGGATCCCGCTTGAATGCAACATTGTAACATCATATACAGTCGCCTGCCGGCTTCGATGCTGGGAGGGGCTCCGTACGGGGTAGGGCGCGGGAGCCGCCGGCGACGGAAGAACGAGCCAGGAGGACCTGAGCATGCGGACGTGGACGTTGGGCGCGCCGTTGCTGGCGGCCGGCCTTGGGTTGTCGGTGGGGCTGGCGGCGACCGCCGGCATCGGCAGCGCGCAACACCGCCAGGCCGATGCGCATGAGCACGGGCGGGGCACGCTCAATATCGCGATCGAGGGCGCGCGGCTCGCCATGGAGCTGGAGGCGCCGGGCGCGGACATCGTGGGCTTCGAGCACAAGGCCAGGACGGAGCAGCAGAAGGCGGCCATCGAGAAGGCCGAGCAGCAGCTTATGCTCGGGGAGGCGCTGTTCCAGCTGCCGGCTGCGGCCGGGTGCGTTCTCCTGGCGAGCGGCGCCGCGCGCGAAGGCGAGGATCACGACCATGCCCATAATGCCAAGGACGATGGCAAGAGCCATGCGCACCGCGGCGACAATGCGGACCATGCCGAGAGCGAGCATTCGGGCTTCCGCGCCGAGTACACGTTCGAGTGCAAGTCTCCCGCGCGCCTCACCAGCATCGGCTTCGATTACTTCAAGGTGTTCGCCGGGGCGCAGAAGCTGGACGTGACGGTCATCACGCCCAAGGGGCAGAGCAGGTTCGAGGTAAGCCGCACCAAGCCCCGCCTCGACCTTGGCGGCATGATGTAGGCCGTCGATGGACGTGGTGACGGTTGCGACGGTCGGGCCTGCCGACGGGGCTGCGGACACCATTGTCAGCCTCAGCGGCGTGGCGTTTGCCTGGCCGGGCAGGGAGGCCTTCTCGCTGGCGGTGCGGGACTTCGCCTTGCCGGCGCGCGAGCGCATCCTGCTGATCGGACCATCGGGAAGCGGCAAATCCACGTTCCTGAGCCTCATCTGCGGCATCCTCACGCCGCAGGCGGGGCGCATCGAGATCCTCGGACAAGATATTGCGGGGATGCGCGCGGCGGCGCGCGATGCGTTCCGGGCGGAGCACTTCGGCATCGTGTTCCAGATGTTCAACCTGCTGCCCTATGCCTCGGTGATCGACAACGTGCTCCTGCCGCTCAGCTTCGCGCCCGGCCGGCGCC
>JBAPMW010000207.1:0-6209 GCA_049278815.1 Hyphomicrobiaceae bacterium | reverse complement strand
CATCCGCATCGATGCCTTCTCGCAGATGTTCTCCCAGGGAGCCAAGGCCGTCATCGACATCGTCGGCTATGTCGTGTTCGTGCTGCCCTGCCTGATCTGGATGACCTGGTCGCTGTGGGGCTATTGGATGAGTTCGTACCGCATCCACGAGCTGTCGGGGCAATCGGCCTGGAACCCGGTGATCTGGCCCTTCAAGCTGATCTTCTTCGTCGCCTTCCTCCTGCTGGTGCTGCAGATCCTGGCCGAGGTCTTCAAGGCGATCCTCTACCTTCGCGGCAAGCGCGACCGCTACGAGGTTGACGGCTCCGCGGAGGCCAACTGATGCTGGGCGCCGCTTCGCTGCTGATGTTTCCGGCGCTGCTGTTCGCGCTGTTCATAGGCTTCCCCGTCGCCCTCTCGATGATCGCCGTCGCCTTCGGTTTCGGCTATTGGGCGTTCGGTCCGTCGATCATCTATCAGTTCATGCAGAAGGCCGACGCGATGGCGTCGAACTTCGTGCTGGCGGCCGTGCCGCTGTTCATCTTCATGGGGGCGATGCTGGAACGTGCCGGCATCGCCGAGCGCCTTTTCGAGGCGATTCACCTGTGGACCCGGCGCCTGCCCGGCGGGCTCGCCATCGGCACCGTGATCATGTGCGTGGTGTTCGCGGCATCCTCGGGCGTGATCGGCGCCACCGAGACGGTCGTCGGGCTTCTCACCATACCGGTCATGCTGAAGTACAGGTACGGCAAGGCGCTGATCTCCGGCACCATCTGCGCGGGCGGCTCACTCGGCACGATCATCCCGCCGTCGGTGGTGGTGGTGGTGCTCGGTCCGGTCGCCAACGTGTCGATCGGCGACTTGATGTTCGGCATGCTGATCCCCGGCTTGATGCTGGCGCTCCTCTACATCGTCTACATTCTCTCGGTTTGCGTGATCTGGCCCGAGACGGGCCCCCGCATCCCGCCTGCCTCCGACGATCCTTCATTCCTCGAGAAGTGTCGCATCTCTGTCATCGCGTTGTGGCCGCCGATGCTGCTCATCATGGCGGTCCTGGGCTCCATGCTGTTCGGCATCGCCGCCCCGACGGAAGCCGCGGCGCTCGGCGCGCTCGGCGCGCTGCTCCTCTCGATCCTCTACGGCGATTTCTCGCTCCGTGTCCTGCACGACGCGCTGTTGAAGACCCTGAAGGTGACGGTGATGATCCTCACCATCCTGATGGCCGGCAACATGTTCGCCGGCGTCTTCATTGCGGGCGGAGGCGTGCAGACGACCGAGCAGTTCATTGCCGCCGCCAACCTCGGTCCCTGGCTGACGCTCGGCTTGTTCCTGTTCGTGTGCTTTCTGGCCGGGTTCGTCCTGGACTGGATCTCGATCCTGCTGATCTTCATCCCCGTCTTCGTCCCCATCGTGACCAAGATGGGATTCGATCCGGTCTGGTTCTGCGTGCTGTTCCTGCTCATCATCCAGACCAGCTACCTGTCGCCGCCCATGGCGCCGGCCATCTTCTACCTGCGGGGCATCGCGCCGCCCGAGATCACGATCCACCACATGTTCCGCGGGGTGGTCCCCTTCATCGTCATACAGCTTGTGTGCCTGTGCATCGTCGCGGCATTCCCGCAGCTCGTGCTGTGGCTGCCGTCCGTGCTGCTTGGCTTCAAATGACCGTGGCAGGAGGTGTCAGACCCTCTGGGTCTGAAGGGAAACACACGCGACAGACAAGCGCCGCCCGGATTCCCCTCCCCGTCGCGCCGAAGGCGCGCCTTTGGCACGATGTGCGGAGGGGTTACGGGTGGGGGGACTCCCGACCTCGGACGTTCTGCAATCCCCCCACGCTGTCCCTCCCCCACAAAGGGGGGAGGGGACGTTGTGGCGCGCTCCGGTTCGTCTATCGAGGGTCGGCGCAGCCGGTGAGCGGCTGACACCATGGCTCAACGACCGCTGCGAAATGGTGTCGGACCCGGAGGGCCCGCCACCACCCCGTTGACCCCGGAAGAGGATTTGATACATTGCTGATATATCAGATGTGCCGGCGCTGGCGGTGTGCCGGCGGCAACGGAGCGGCGGCCAAGGGAGAGCGCGATGACGCCTGAGGAGATCCTTGCCATCGAGCCACGCGTGCTGACCCAGAAGCAGCGCGAGCTCTATTTCGAGAACGGCTACATCCTGCTCGAGAAATTCCTGCCCGACAGCTGGATCGAGCGGCTGCGCGCGGCCACCGACGAGATGGTCGACAAGAGCCGCAGCGTCTCCAAGTCCGACGAGACCTGGGACGTCGACAAGGGCCACACCCGCGAGAACCCGCGGCTGCGGCGGCTCTCCAGCATGAACGATCACCATCCGGCCTACTGGGAATACGCATCCGCCGAAAGCTCTCCACTGCCCGACGCCATTGCCGATCTCGTTGGCCCGGACGTAAAGTTCCACCAGTCCAAGCTCAATTTCAAATGGTCGAAGGGCGGCGACGCCGTGAAGTGGCACCAGGACATCTCGTTCTGGCCGCACACGAACTACAGCCCGTGCACGGCCGGCACCTACGTGTTCGACTGCAATGCGGAGCAGGGGCCGCTCGGCGTGCTGCCCGGCAGTCATAACGGGCCGGTCGTGGACCAGTACAACGACAAGAACCAGTGGGTCGGCTGCCTCAAGCCGGAGGACGCCGCCGCCATCGACATGAGCAAGGTCGTGTACCTGGAAGGGCCGGCAGGGTCGGTCACCATTCACAACTGCCGCACCTTGCACTATTCCAAGGCGAACTGGTCGGAGATACCTCGGCCGCTGCTGCTCAACGTCTACTCCGCCGCCAATGCGATGCCCTACACCTACAACCCTCTGCAGTCGAAGCATTACGGCGCCATCGTGCGCGGCAAGCCGGCGCGCTGGGCCTATCACGATCCTCGCCCCTGCCTGCTGCCTCCCGACTGGTCCGGGGGCTATACGTCGATCTTCGCCGTGCAGCAGGAGGAGGACTGGAGCAAGGAGCGCAAGCTCGCCGCCGCCGGCATGATGTAGGGCAGGTGTCAGACCCTCTGGGTCTGACACCTCTACGAGAGGAATGAACGATGATCTCGGACCGCCAGAAGGCCTACCGCGAGGTCTACCGCTCGCGCATCATGGGCTTCTACGACGGCTATCTGCACATCGCCATCATCTACGCGATGGGCGCAGCCGCCTTCTACATCTACCTGCAGCACATCCAGAACGTGACGCCGCTGGAATGGCTCGCCATTCCCGTCACGTTCCTGTTCACCAACATCTTCGAATGGTTTGTGCACAAATACGTCATGCACCGGCCTGTCAACATCAAGGGCCTGCGCGCCGTCTACGAGCGCCACACGCTCAACCACCACCAGTTCTTCACCGACGAGGAGATGCGCTTCCGCGACCACAAGGACTGGCGCGTGACGGTGTTCCCACCTTATGCGCTGGTCGTGTTCATCCTGATGTCGCTGCCGGCAGGCGTCGTCCTGGGCCATCTTTTCTCGCCCAACGTGGGCTGGCTGTTCATGTGCACGACGACGGGCATGTACCTGATCTACGAGTTCATGCACTTCTGCTGCCACGTGGACGAGAACTGGTTCGTGCGCAACTGCCCGTTCGTCAACACGCTGCGTCGCCATCACACCGCGCACCACAATGCCCGTCTGATGATGGAGACCAACATGAATCTCACGTTCCCCATCGCCGACTGGGCCTTCGGCACGTCGGATCTCAACCGCGGGCTGCTCGGCCACCTGTTCAACGGCTACGACACCAGGTTCCTGAAGAAGAGCCTGCGCGGCCAGCCGAAGCGGCCGGACGAGGCGTCGGCAGTGCCCATGGGCAACTATTGACGGAGCCGCGAAGCACTCCGGAGACCGAGGATGCCAAGTGACGTGAAAGCCATCGTGTCGGTGGTGACGCTCATCGTCGCCATCGGCTTCGCCTACTGGGAGAATGCCAGCGGCAGGCCGGACCTGTTCTGGTTCGTCATCGGCTTCGCCGTCTTCGCGGTCGTCGCCATGTGGGTGTTTCCCGAGGCGCAGGGCGGCAAGCCGCAGGCGGACGACCCCAGGAAACCGAAGTAGACCCCGGCGCGAAAGAATGAGATGGCGCTGCCCCCGCTTCCCGAGCTGGCCGTGTTCATGGCGCTTGTCCTGGTGCTCGCGCTCTACGGACTGACGGTCAGCGGCCATTTCCCCGAGGAGCACAGGGCCGCATCGCTGCGGACGGGCGGTGGACCGCTGCTGCTGTGGGGCACCATCGCGCTGTGCGCCGCCCTTGCGATCTCGGCACTGGCGTTCGCTTGGCGGTTCGTGCCGCTGCCGGCGGCCATCATCGGCGGCGGCGCCATGGTGCTGATCGCGCCGCTGCTGCTCCAGCCCCTGCCCGACAGCTTCGTCAACGGTCGTCGAGGTCTCTTGATATTCGCGGGGCTCGGCGTGTGCCTTGCGCTGGCGGCCGGAACGCTCATCGTCTGAGGAAGGAATAATCCAATGACCGGGGATGCCAAGGCCGCGGCGAAGAAGCGCGAGAAGCGCTCCATCGCGGAGATCCGCGAGTCCAAGAAGACCGGCGAGAAGATGGTCTACATGTCGGTGCCGGACTATACGAGCGCCAAGTGGGCAGAGATGGCCGGTGTCGACGTGGCGGTCGTGGGCGACAGTCTGGCCATGATCGCGCATGGGCATCCCTCCACCATCCCCGCCACCATGGACATGATGGTGATGCACGCCCAGGCCATCCGCCGTGGTGCGCCCAGCACGTTCGTGCTCGGCTGCATGCCCTATCAGAGCTACAACACCGTCGATCGCGCACTCGCCAACGCCACGCGCTTCATGCAGGAGGCGGCGAGCGATGCGGTGAAACCGCAGGGCGGCAGGAGCCAGGCGCACATCCTCAAGGCCCTTGTCGACGCCGGCATCCCGACCGCCTCGCACATCGGGCTGACACCGCACACGATTGCCATGTTCGGCGGCTTCAAGATCCAGGGCCGGACGGCCGATGCCGCCATGAAGATCCTGGAGGACGCACTGGCCATCGAGGACGCCGGCTGCTTCATGCTGGAGTTCGAGGCGGTCCCTGCGAAGATTGCCCGGCTGATCTCCGAGCAGCTCACCATTCCCACCATCGGCATCGGTGCCGGCGTCGGCACCGACGGGCAGATCCTGCTGTGTCACGACCTCCTCGGCGTGTTTACCGACTTCAAGCCGAAGTTCACCAAGCGGTTCGCCAGGCTCACCGAGGTTGCCGTCGCCGGCATCAAGCAATATGTGAAGGAAGTGAAGGACGGCACGTTCCCGGACGACGACCACAGCTACACGGTCAACGAGGCCGAGTACGAGAAGTTCGCCAAGATGGTGGCCAGGCGCCGCCAGGTCTGAGGGCCGTGCTTTGTGGATCCCCTTTTCGGCATCGCGAGGCCGCAGCCCGCCCCATGACCAGCGCAGTCCTGAGCAAGAAAGCGGCCGGCGTGGCCCAGGCCCGGCCCGAGACGCTGACAGAGCAGGCCTACTATCGGCTGGAGGAGATGATCGTCACCTTGGAGCTGGCGCCAGGCGCCGTGCTTTCCGAGCAGGCGCTCTCGGCCGATCTCGGCATCGGCCGCACCCCGATCCGCGAAGCCCTCCAAAGGCTTTCCCGTGAAGGCCTCGTGCTGGTGCTGCCGCGCAAGGCCATCATCGTGACGGAGACCGAGCCGCGGCGGCAGCTGCTCGTGCTCGAGGTGCGGCGCGAGCTGGAGCGGCTGCTTGCGCGCGCCAGCGCGGAGCGCGCCACAGAGCCCGAGCGCCTGCGCTTCCGGGAGATCGCCGACGGCATGGAGGCGGCGGCCGAGGCCAGCGATGACATCGCCTTCATGCGACTTGACCGGGAGCTCAACGCGCTTCTCGCCGAGGCCGCCCACAACGAGTATGCCGCGCGCGCCATGCGCTCCCTCAATGGCCATTCGCGCCGGTTCTGGTACCTGCACTACAAGGAGGCCGCCGACTTGCCGAAATGCGCACGCCTCCACGCCGACGAGGCGCGCGCCGTCGCCAAGGGAGGTCCGGCCCGCGCCATGGCCGCCTGCGACAAGCTGATGGACTACGTCGAGAGCTTTACCCGCGCAACCGTCGGCGTACGGCGCTAGTGCGCTTTCCAGTTGATGTGAGGCGGAACAACCCGTCTGCACGACCGGCTTGGCGGTCGCATAGATCGCTCTCCTCTCCGTCATCCCGGCGCCGCTCGCCTGCGCAGCGGGCGAGCGGGTC
>JBAPMW010000206.1:0-2836 GCA_049278815.1 Hyphomicrobiaceae bacterium | reverse complement strand
CTTCGAGGGGCCGCACGCACCCGGGCCGAACGGCGCCACGCGCAGGCAGCCCTACCCTGTCGACGCCCTCGTCCTGGGCCTGCGCGGCTCGGGCAAGAGCTTCACCATCGTCACCTTCTACGGCCCTCTGCCGCCTGTTCCTGCGGAGAGTATTATTAGGGGATCGTGGAGATTGGTATTTCTTGTGAATGCCCAAGAGAATGGAATTTATGACCTAAATTCCCGTAAGTATTCAATGGCAAGCACAGTATTGATGCCAATAAAATCTAGAAAGATGCTTCCGAATGGAACGCGTCAAATGCGCAGCTCGCAGCGCAGCCTGACTTCAATTTCGAAGCTTGCGAATAGAGAAGAAGCGAATGAGCGCCATATATTTTTCACCCTTAAGGAGCCTCGCCCCATATGGCGGGACCGCTGCGGCCAAAGCATGAGAAGAAAACAAGCGTCGTTTGGAGGCGTTGATCTCGAATCGATGACGCTTTTGTCGCTTCCTTTGCACCGGTCGCCTGTCGATTGTCGGCTCGACCGAGGCAAGCCGTCGTCTGACGGCGCCGCCAGCATGCAGCTGCATTAGGCGGGCACATTGGACAGAAGCCGGGACCGGGCTGGCAGTGCCCGCCCGGCTGCAGGCAGCGGACTGAGAGCGACGACCTCTCGCCCTTGTGACGTCCGCCCCGGCGTATGCGAATTGACATGCTTGGCCCCAGCCGCTAGACGCCACCGCGGGAGACCCCTCCCCACCGAGGGGCGTCTATCTGGAAGGGTAGGTCACATGACCACATTGAAGCCGGCCCGGAGGCCGGCTAACCGCAATTTCTCATCCGGCCCCTGCGCCAAGCGCCCCGGCTGGTCCCTCGAAGCCCTCAGCAACGCCTTTCTCGGTCGGTCGCATCGGGCCAAGGAAGGCAAGGTGCGCCTGAAGCGCGTCATCGAGGAGACCAGGGCGATCCTGGCCCTGCCGCCTGGCTACCTCTGCGCCATCGTGCCCGCCTCCGACACGGGCGCCTTCGAGATGGCCATGTGGACCATGCTGGGCGAGCGCGGCGTCGACATCCTGGCCTGGGAGAGCTTCGGCGAGGGCTGGGTGACGGACGTGACCAAGCAGCTCAAACCGAAGGACCTGCGCGTCCTCAAGGCCGACTACGGCAAGCTGCCCAATCTCGCCGACGTCGATTTCAGCCGCGACGTGCTGTTCACCTGGAACGGCACCACCGCCGGCGTGCGCGTCCCCAACGGCGACTGGATTCCCGCCGACCGCAAGGGCCTGACGTTTGCCGACGCCACCTCGGCTGTGTTCGCGCAGGACATCCCCTGGGACAAGGTCGACGTCCTCACCTTCTCCTGGCAGAAGGCGCTGGGCAGCGAGGGTGCGCACGGCATGCTGATCCTGTCGCCGCGCGCGATTGCCCGCCTGGAGAGCTACACGCCGCCCTGGCCGCTGCCCAAGCTGTTCCGCCTCGTCAAGGGCGGCAAGCTGATGGCGCCCGTGTTCGAGGGCGAGACCATCAACACGCCGTCGATGCTGTGCGTGGAGGACTACCTCGACGCCCTGGCCTGGGCCAGGAGCATCGGCGGGCTCTCCGCCCTCCAGGCCCGCGCCGATGCCAACGCCAAGGTGCTCTACGACTGGGCTGCCGAGACGCCGTGGCTGGAGCCGCTGCCCGTCGACCCGGCGACGCGGTCCAACACCTCGGTGTGCCTGAAGGTGGTCGATCCGGCCGTCGCCAAGTTGGCCGTAGATGCCCAGCGCGCTCTCGTGAAGCAGATCGAGGCGATCCTCGACAAGGAGGGCGCCGCCTACGATGTCGCCGGCCACCGCGATGCACCTCCGCACCTGCGGATCTGGACCGGGTGCACCATCGAGGCATCCGACCTTGAGATTCTCACAGGCTGGCTCGACTGGGCCTTCAGTGAGGCGAAAGCCGGGCTGGCCAAGGCTGCATAGGTGCCAGACCCTCTGGGTCTGACACCGTCTCACCACCCGTCATCCCGGAAGCCGAGCCGAAGGCGAGGCTATCCGGGACCTCGGGAAGCGAAACGAATAACCTCCTGAGGTCCCGGCTCTGAGTGCCGCTCGCCGTTGGCTCGCATCACTCAGGCCGGGATGACGGGTACTGAGGCACCCATGTCCCCCCGAGTCCTGATCGCCGACCAGCTCTCTCCCGCCGCCGTCGCCATCTTCGAGCAGCACGGCATCGCGACCGATGTGAACGTCGGCCTGTCCAAGGACGAGCTGGAGCGGATCATCGGCAACTACGACGGCTTGGCCGTCCGCTCCGCCACCAAGGTCACCGAGAAGGTTCTCGCAGCGGCCACGAGGCTCAAGGTCGTCGGCCGCGCCGGCATCGGCGTCGACAACGTCGATGTGCGGGCGGCCACAGCCAAGGGCGTGATCGTGATGAACACGCCGTTCGGCAACTCCATCACCACCGCCGAGCACGCCATCTCGCTGATGATGGCGCTCGCCCGGCAGATCCCCGAGGCCGACCGCTACACCCAGGCCGGCAAGTGGGAGAAATCGAGGTTCATGGGCGTCGAGCTGTTCAGCAAGACGCTCGGCGTGATCGGCTGCGGCAACATCGGCTCGATCGTAGCCGAGCGCGCCATCGGCCTCAGGATGAAGGTGGTGGCCTACGATCCGTTCCTGTCGGAGGAGCGGGCGATGGAGCTCGGCGTGACCAAGGTCGAGCTCGACCAGCTGTTCCAGCGCGCCGACTTCATCACGCTGCACACCCCGCTCACGGATCGGACTCGCAATATCATCAGCGCCGCAGCCCTGGCCAAGACCAAGAAGGGCGTGCGCGTCGTCAACTGCGCGCGCGGCGGGCTCGTGGAC
>JBAPMW010000205.1:0-1533 GCA_049278815.1 Hyphomicrobiaceae bacterium | reverse complement strand
ATGGACGACCTCAAGGCCATCCTGGAGAGCCGCACCGCGCTCTACGCCAAGGCCGATGCGAAGGTGGCCACGTCCGACAGGAGCGAGGCGGAGGTGCTGGAGCAGCTGCTGGCCGCGGTGTCGTGCGCGGCGGCGGGGTAGCTGTCGCGCCTGGCAAGCTGCCATTGCGCGCATTGTGGCGCAGACGCCACTGGAGCCGGGCGATGAGCGAGGCCCGGTCTTGCGTCGGCAACCGCATGGTGGTCAGTCGTTCCTCACGCGGCGATGGGAGATGTTCATGCCGTCCGATATGATTCTTTGGCGCTGGCTGGCAGAGCGGGGTCCCATGCTGCTGGGTTTGCACTGGGCCCTCTCTCGTCGCTCGGTCGCCCCTGCACCTGTGAGCGATCCCGTGTTGAGAGGTGACCTGCACAGAGCGGCAAGGGCGCACTCTCCATTTCGATCCGTTGTCGGTCTCAGAATCCCTGATTGTCGATCAGAACTTGTAGACCGGGTCAAAGCCGCCGCAATCGATGGAGCTCCCATGCCGCAGCCGGTCGCCTTGCCCGTTCCCGGTGTCGATGCCTGGCGTCCGTGGAGCCCTCCGGAAGCCGCGGAGAAGCTTGCGGGCTTATCAGTGCCGTGGTGTGTCGCGGGCGGCTGGGCGCTCGACCTCTGGCGCGGACGCCAAACCCGTCCGCACGAGGATTTGGAGATCGCCATCCTGCGCTCGCAATTCGCAAGCGTCCGGGGGCGGCTCAAGGGCTTCGAATGCTTCACCGCGGGCTACGGCAAGGTGACCCCGCTCCCCGCCGGCGCGCATCCGCCACCCGGGCTGCACCAAGTCTGGATCTTGGAGGAGCCGGCACGCGTCTGGCGCATGGACATCCTCCTGGAGCCGGGCGATGCCGATACCTGGGTTTGCCGTCGCGACGAGACGATCCGACGCCCGCGCTCGGAGATGGTGGCGGTATCCGGGGATGGCATCCCCTATCTCAGGCCCGAAGGTGTGCTGCTCTACAAGGCCAAGGCGTCGCGTCCGAAGGACGAGGCCGATTTTGCGGCGTGCGTGCCCCACATGGACGGACACGCGCGCGGCTGGCTTAAGGAGGCGCTGCAGCGGGCGCATCCCGGACATCAATGGCTTGCCGCACTTGGCTGATGCGTGGCCTGCGTCGAGCAATCGAGGCGCGGGGCAACATGCTCCCGCCTCATCGTAGGTTGGGTCAAGGGAAGCGCAGACCCAACGCTTTGGCAAATGGTCCATCGCGAATGGGTAGAAACCATTCGCCACTCGCTATTCGCCATTCGCGTGTTGGTGTTGGGTCTCGCTGCGGCTCGACCCAACCTACGAGTCGCGGTCGAGCTCGGCGACGAGGCGCCTGGGCGCCCTGAAGCGCCAGGCCTGCTCCAGGCGGTGGCGGAGCTGCGACGGGCCGATGGCCTTGAGGCGAACGAGCATCGCCGGCCAGCCCTTGTAGTGGTCGGTCTCGAAGTAGACCTTGGGGTCGGCCTCGATCAGCATCTCCTTCTCGTCGAGCGCGCACAGCACGA
>JBAPMW010000204.1:0-3044 GCA_049278815.1 Hyphomicrobiaceae bacterium | reverse complement strand
TCGCCACTGGCCGCAACCCGCAGAACGCGGCCGTGTGCGCCTCCACCGGCCTCATCGAGGCGATGTCGCGCGAGGAGCTGGCGGGCGTGATGGCGCACGAGCTGGCGCACGTGAAGAACTACGACACCCTCACCATGGCGGTGGCCGCCACCATCGGCGGCGCCGTCTCGATGCTTGCCCAGTTCCTCCAGTTCGGTGCGCTGTTCGGCGGCAACCGGGAGAGCAACAGCGGCCCGCTGGGCTGGATCGGTGTGATCGTCACCATCATCCTGGCGCCGCTGGCGGCCATGCTGGTGCAGATGGCCGTGAGCCGCTCGCGCGAGTACCAGGCGGACCGGCAGGGCGGCCTCATCTGCGGCAACCCGCTGTGGCTCGCCTCTGCGTTGCGCAAGATCGAGCACTACGCCCGCCGCATCCCCAACGAGCAGGCCGAGCGGGCGCCCGGCACCGCGCACCTCTTCATCATCAACCCGCTCACGGGCCAGGGGATGGACAACCTGTTCTCCACCCACCCCAACACCGACAACCGCATCGCCGAGCTCGAGAAGCTGGCGGCGGAGGTGGGCGCGCAGCCGGCCCAATTGCATGCGCCGTCGGCAACGGGGCCGTGGGGCTCCGCGGCCAACCCGCCGCGCGGGCCTTGGGGGTAGGTAGGATGGTGTCCCCCGCAGGGCTACGCCATTCACACATCTTCTCTGCGCGGAAGGGCGCGCTGTTGCGCTTCTGACCGCGTGGCGCAGGCCGCTTGGATTGATCATGGGCACTTAAATTGCTAATGACGCATTTCATCTTTGACATTACCGCATAGTTGGTTATTGTGCTGTATGTCGTATTGGAAGATCGTGCGTTGGCACCATGGGGACGGCTCTGCAAAACTCTTGGCAAGCGGCATCAACGCTAATCGAGACAGCATGGGATGGCGTGGCGCCCTTCCCGCGGGCGGCGCAGGTGCGTCGCATCGGGGATGCAGCTAGCCAGCGATGAGGAGGGCTGTGGGCTGCAACGCCTCTGTCCAGGCGCTGCGCCTCTGCGGATGCCCCCACGGTCGGCCTAGCGGCGCCGGCGCGGCCTGACGGCCCAGCTAGCGGCGGTCCGGCGCGGCTCTGATGAAATATGCCCTCTCGTGGAGGCTCGGCGGGAGGCGGAGTGGCCGCGGGGACGGGGGGATCCGGCCAGCCCGGCCAAGCCAGATGAGTGACTGCCGCTCGTGCCTTCGGCTGCCTGTCCCGGGGCCTACCACGAAAATCGTCACACAACTCCGCCCGCCAGCCGTGGGCGGCGCGCTTAGCGCAACCCGAGGGACCTCAAGGAACCTTATCTTGGGGGCGCGCCGCCACCGGCTCGCGGACTTGCGGCCCAACGCTCATCGCGCGGAGCGAGAGCGGCTCCTGCTCGCAGTGATCCGCAGCCGTTCTCGCTGTGCTCCAGGCTCGCTGATGCCCCTCCACTCCCAGTTGCTGGTGACACGAGCACTTTAGCAGCATCATCCAAACTGTCAAATTAAAACTGCTATAAAAGCATCAAAATCATCGTGTGATTTGCGAATTAAAACGACAGCAACGACCCACTTGTATGAATGCCGTAGCCCTGCGGTCTGACACCGGCGCGCCAACGTTTGGGTTTCTGGCCCCGGGGGGAGGGTCCACGGCTCTCTCCTCGGCATCGAGGCAGGCGGGGGACTGTCTATGGTGTCAGACCCGGAGGGCTACGGGATTCACACAAGTCGCTCAGTGACCGACTAGATCATTGAAAACAAAGGAAAAGTGCAATGTGGCTACTTCATCCACCTCATCGCGCAAGTCGTTGAAGTGACTCACCTTCTTCCTCTTGCGACTCAGATGTGTGAATGCCGTAGCCCGGAAGGTCTGACATCCCTAAGCCTTTCGGCGCGCGTCCACCAGAACCACGGCCTGCGACCAGCGTTTCCCAACAGGACGACCGCTGGCTTGGGCCGGCTCGGGCCTCGTCGTATGCTGGCACGCGCGAGGGAGGCTGGCGCCGCACGGGCGGGTGCGAAGCCGGCGCGCTTCGGCGTCTCCAACGCGGGGCGCACCACGAAGGAGCAGCGATGCGGCCATCGGCAATTGCGGGCCGTGCGGACGGCGGCAATCAAGTGGAGGTTATCGCCTTTCTCAGCGATCCGGCATCCTATCCGGCGCGGCCCGAGCGGGTGGAGCGCTTCGAGACGCACGGCGCCCTGGTGTTCCTGGCCGGCGATGAGGCCTGGAAGATCAAGCGGGCGGTGCGCTTTCCCTACATGGACCTTTCCACGTTGGCGCGGCGCCAGGTCGTATGCGAGCGCGAGGTCGAGATCAACCGGCGGCTGGCGCCCGAGATCTACCTTGGCTGCGCGCCCATCGCCCAAGGGGCCGACGGCCGCCTCCAGCTCGGGGGCGACGGCCCGGTGGCGGAGTGGGCGGTGCGCATGCGCCGCTTCGAGCAGACGGCGCTGCTGAGCCGGATGGCCGAGGCGGGGCCGCTGCCGTCCGATCTTGTGCGGGACGTGGCGGATGCGGTCTATCGGAGCCATCGCGCGGCGCCATTGGCGGAAGGCACCGAGGGGGCGGCAAGGCTCGAGCGGATCGTCGCCTCCGTGTCGGCGACGCTGGTCGATCTCGCCGAGGCCTTCAGCGCCGGGGGATTGGCGGCCTTCCGCACGCGCATCGGCGCGCAGATGCGCCGCGCCGCGGCCGTCCTCGACCGGCGCGCATCGGCGGGATGCGTGCGGCGCTGCCATGGCGATTTGCATCTCAACAACATCGTGCTCTGGCAGGGCCGGCCGGTGCTGTTCGACGCGCTCGAGTTCGACGAGGAGCTGGCCACCATCGACACGCTGTACGACCTGGCCTTCCTACTGATGGACCTCGACCGGCGCGGCCGGCGGGCCGACGCCAACGCCGTGCTCAACCGCTATCTGTGGCGCTCCGGCTCTGACCTGGATCTGGAGGGGCTGCGGGCGCTGCCGCTGCTCCTGGGCCTGAGGTCGGCCATCCGCGCCATGGTGACGGCCGAGCGCGCCGGGCAGGAGCAGGCAGAGGCACGCG
>JBAPMW010000203.1:0-2626 GCA_049278815.1 Hyphomicrobiaceae bacterium | reverse complement strand
TGGGTATGCCGAGCAGCGGCCGCTGTTCGCCGCGCCGCAACGCCGCGTCCGTTTGTGCAGCCGCCGATCGCGCCCGCTCGAAATCGCGCACAACCACTGCATTGATCGGACCGTCGAGGGCCTCGATGCGCGCGATCGCGTGCTCGACAAGCTCAGCGGCAGAGAATTGGCCCCGCGCCAGTCCAGACGCGAGCTCGGCGGCCGTACGGTACTCAAACCCGGAGGTCGTCTCCGTTTGTCCGAGAGCCCTTGTGGAACGCGTGGTGGCAATTGGCAGTGCGGCAGCTGCAATTGCTCCCGCTCCCGTCAGAAAGTCACGCCTGCTCTTGTCGCTGTGCATGGTCTCTACCCCTTGACGTGCAGTCTAGCCTGTTGACAGAGTTACCCATTTGGATGCCAGTCTGCCGCCACGACCTGCGAAGGTCTCCAGGGCGTGAGGCTGGGTCCAGCAAGCCGGAAGCGGCCGCCGGCGTCATGAAAGCGGGCTGAAAGGCGGCTAAAATTCCCCTGGAATTCTTCTGAAACTGTCCGTTAACATTTCGTCACCGGGCCGTGACCAAAGGGAGGGGAGATGGCCGCGGGTGCGGGCTACCGGTTCGGCCGGTTCGTCCTGAACCTTGATCGGAGCTGCCTGCAGAAGGAGGGCGTGGACTTAGCGCTGCGCCCGAAGGCCTTCGATGTGCTGCGCTACCTGGTCGAGCATGCCGGCCGGCTTGCCACCAAGGACGAGCTGGTCTGCGCGGTGTGGCCGAATGTGACCGTCTCGGACGACTCGCTCACCCAATGCATCCGCGACATCCGCAAGGTGCTGAACGACGACGGCGAGCGGTTCATCAGGACCGTGCAGCGCCGCGGCTACATGTTCGTAGCCGAGACCGCCCCTTTCGACGGCACCGAAGGGCCGACAGCCGCCGCCGTTCGGGCCAGGTTGTCCAATCTGCCCCGGCTGGCGCTGCCCATCGCCGCGCTGGTGGTGCTCGTCCTGGTTGCTGCGCTGGGCGCGTGGAGCGGAGGCTGGCTCGGACGGCAGCCGCCCGTTACCGACACCCGACTCACCATTGCGGTCCTGCCTTTCGTCCACCTGGGCGACAAACCGGGCGAGGATTGGCTCGGCGACGGCATCGCTGAGGACATCAGGACCGCGGTCTCGCGCTTTCGCGACCTTGCGGTCATCGGCCGCCACTCCAGCTCCAGGTATCGGGGTGATGCCGTCGACATACGCCAGGCCGCTAAGGAACTGGGCGCCCACTATTTGCTGCAGGGCAGCGTGAGGCGCAGCGGTGACCGGCTGCGGATCACCGCGCAACTGGTTGACCCGCAAACGGGCGCCAGCCGATGGTCGGAGCGCTACGACCGGCCGTTCTCCGACGTGTTCGCAATTCAGGATGAAGTCGCAAGCAAGGTCGCGGCATTGCTCGCTGCGCACGCGCGCGAGGCGATGGCCGCGCGCCTTCGGATGCGGGCGCCCGCAGAGCTCCACGCATACGAGCTCGTACTGCGCGGTCTCAAGCCCTATCTCAGCTTCAGGCGCGAGGGCGTGCTCGAAGGCCGTGCATTGTTCGAGCAGGCGATCGCTATCGACCCGAATTACGCACCCGCCTGGTCCGGTCTTTCTGGCGCGTTGCTGCAGCTCTACATTCAGCCTTACAGCGAGCACCAGGGCGCGCCTGCGATGCTGGAGCAGGCACGCGCGGCCGCACAAAGGGCCGTCTCGCTGGACCCGGACTCCGCGCAGGCGCAGGCAAAATTGGGCATTGCCCTAACGTGGGCGAGGGAACACGAAGCCGGTCTCGAAGCCTTGCGCAGGGCGATGAGCCTGAACCCCAACGATGAAGTGACATCCTTTGGATATGCTCAGGCGCTATCCTTCGCAGGATTCAACCGTGAAGCGATCGAGGTGTGGGAGCGCACCCAGCGTCTCAATCCTTTCCTTCCCGGGGTCTGGCTCGGCGTCAGGGCCGAGCCTCACATCATGCTGCGCGAATTCGAGCCGGCATTGCGCCTTGCCCGCTTGTGCGCGGAGCGAGCGCCTTCCCTCTATCCTTGCTTCGTCTACCTCGCCCTCGCGGCAAGAGAGCTCGGGCGGGAGGACGAGGCACGGAGTGCGGTCAAGCGCGTGATCGAGCTTTATCCAAAATTCACGATCAGACGCCACATGCAGGTCGCGCCATTCCGCAGGGATGCCGATGCTGTCCAGTTCGGCGAGTACTTGCGCCGGGCCGGCTTGCCGGAGTGAAGCAGCGCTCGAGGAGGCAGCTGGCGATCCAGGCGTTGGTCACAGCAGGGGATGGACAGCGGATGGTGGGGCGCCATGCCTATCGTGCTGCGGTGGCAGGGTCCGCATTTGGCACACTTCCTCCAGTCAGCGTCCGCCAAGTCCCCGGGTATAGCAGACCTTGTCATGCATGCGTTGGGCCCACGACCCGCCGGGTCTGACCCCATTGGCGCCCTACGCCGCCGGCGTGCGGAACACATGAATATCCAGGTCGCGGATCTTCTTCCTCAGCGTGTTGCGGTTCAAGCCGAGGAGCGCGGCGGCGCGGATCTGGTTGCCGCGGGTGGCGGCCAGCGCGGCGATGAGGAGGGGGCGCTCCACGTGCTGGAGGATGCGGTCGTAGAGGCCGGC
>JBAPMW010000202.1:0-7845 GCA_049278815.1 Hyphomicrobiaceae bacterium | reverse complement strand
GTGGAAGACAACGCCATTCATGGCGCTGCTCATCCTGGCCGCGTTGCAGACGCTGCCCAGAGACTTGTACGAGGCCGCCGAAGTCGACGGCGTGCATCCCGTCCGCGTGTTTTGGCGGATAACCCTTCCGCTGATTTGGCCGGCGCTGATGGTCGCCGTCATCTTCCGTATTCTCGACGCCTTGCGCGTGTTCGACGTGATCTACGCTACGTGCTAACCGCCAACAGTCGCGAGACGATGTCCATGTCGGTCTATGCGCGTCAGTATCTGATTGACTTCCAGGATGTCGGGCTGGGCTCCGCCGCCGCCACCCTGCTGTGCGCCGTCATAGCCGTAGTCGTAGTGACCGGAGGACGCGTTCGCATTGCTGGTACGGAGGCGCGCTGATGCGCAGGGTCAAACGCAGGCTGATGACCATTCTCCGCCTGGCTCTGGTGGGCATTATCGCCCTCCATGCGCTGTTTCCTTTCTATTGGGCCGTTGTTTCCTCGCTCAAGACTGGAGCAGCCCTGTTCGAGGTCGACCTCATCCCGGCCCAGCTCAGTCTCGCCAACTACGTGGCGATGTTCCGGGAACAGCCGTTCGCGACAAATATCGTCAATTCGTTTCTGGTGGCGCTCTCAACGGTGGCAATCTCCGTTTCACTGGCACTTGGCGCCGCCTATGCGCTGGGCCGCGTGGCGTTTCGTGGCCGATCCTTTGTGCTTTTGCTCATGCTCGGGGTTTCCACGTTTCCGCAAGTCGCGGTGCTTTCCGGACTGTTCGAGCTGATCCGCGCCTTTGGCCTCTACAACAGTCTCCCGGCGCTCACCTTGTCATATCTGATCTTCACGCTCCCCTTCACCACGTGGGTCCTGACCACGTTCATGCGCGAGCTGCCGCGCGACCTCGAGGAGGCCGCTATTGTCGATGGCGCAACGCCGTGGATTACCCTCACACGCGTGTTTTTGCCACTCATGGGGCCGGCCCTCGCTGCCACGGGCCTGCTCGCCTTCATCGTGGCGTGGAACGAATTCCTGTTCGCGCTGACGTTCACGCTGACCAATGAGGTGCGAACCGTGCCGGTGGCCATCGCGCTGATCACCGGCGCCAGCCAGTACGAGCTGCCATGGGGCAAAATCATGGCAGCGAGCGTCACCGTCACCGTACCACTCATCGTGCTGGTTCTGGTTTTCCAGCGACGCATCGTGTCGGGGCTGATGGCCGGCGCCATAAAGGGATGAACAGTGGCGCAGCTGTCCCTTCGGCACGTGAGCAAGCGGTTCGGGCGGCAGCCCGTGATCGATGACGTCTCCCTGGTCATAGGCGATCGCGAATTCGCGGTGGTCGTCGGACCATCGGGTTGCGGCAAGTCCACGCTCTTGCGGCTGATCGCCGGTTTGGAGGCGCCCTCCACTGGAGAGATTTGGATCGGCGACGAATGCGTCAACGAGCTGACACCGCGCGAGCGGGGCATCGCGATGGTGTTTCAATCCTACGCACTCTATCCACACATGTCGGTCTACGAGAACATCGCATTCGGCCTCAGGCGCTCTTCCTTGCCGGGAAGGAACATCGACGAGCGGGTGAGAAGAACGGCGGAGCGCCTGCAGAGCGGGCATCTCCTCGCGCGCAGGCCCAAGGAGCTCTCCGGTGGCCAACGCCAGCGCGTGGCGATCGGCCGCGCGATCGTCCGTGAACAACGAGTGCTTCTGTTTGACGAGCCCCTGTCGAATCTCGACGCCGCTCTGCGCACGCAGATGCGCATTGAGTTCATGAGCCTCCATCGAGAGCTCGGGGCGACCACCGTCTATGTGACCCACGACCAGGCCGAGGCCATGACGCTTGGGAGCGTGATCGTGGTGCTGCGCGACGGTCGCGTCGAGCAGATCGGGTCCCCGTTGGAGGTCTATGATCGTCCGGCCAATCGATTCGTAGCCGGCTTCATTGGAAGCCCGACCATGAACATGATTGGGGGACGACTGGAAGCGGCAGACGCTCGTGGCGCCCATGTCAGCGTGGCTGGGGCCTTATGCGTGCTCGTTCCAGTCGACGCGCGCCGAACCTCACCAGGCGCCGAAGTCGTTCTCGGCATACGGCCCGAGCATCTACACCGGGGCCCGACAGACAACGCGCTGGAGGCAACGGTTGTGGCCGTGGAGCGCCTGGGCAGCGAGAGCCTGCTGCACGCGAGGCTGGCGACGGAGGAGTTGGTGACCTGGCGCGTGATCGGCAGCGATAGCAGCAATCCCGGTGACGCCGTCGTGCTCGGCTTGCAGGCTGCTTGATGTCACTTGTTCGATGGTGCCGGCACTGCCTTCAGCCGGCTCGAAGCGGCATCTTGAGCCATATCTTCTGGGTGCGCGGTTGAGCGATCTCAGTCTGGACGGCGCGCCAAGAGCAGTCCTCCCTGCACCGGGGGCAGTAGGCGGCCCCTTTGCAGTCGGTCTCCTCAAGGGTATAGCTGAACCACATGACGCAGCCCGGATCTGGGCAATGGCCGAGCCCGAAGGTATGGCCGAGCTCGTGCATCGGCTCCTTCAAGGCGCGGCCGCGAAAGTGCTCCTCGTCGGCGTCGAGATGGAGCCGGAACAGCGAGATGACACAGGCTTTTCCACTTGGCTGGGCAATGCCAAAGACGAAGTTCAGGTCATCGGCGTAAAGGTCCACGTCGGTGACGGCGAGCATGCGTTCGGCCCTCACAGAAAGCAGCACGCCGAGCAGGGCATCGGCATGGAACTGGCCGCGTCTGGCATCGAACGCGCCCCGCGGCAGCGCGCGCCGCCCGGCCCGCTCTACATCAAACCCATGCCCTTTAGGTCCCGCGCCAAGTTGTCGAGTGCGTGGTGATCAGGGTTACCCACCGGCAGCAGGGCGATGCGAGGCATGCCAGTCATGGGCCGAGTGACCTCGCTCTAGCCCGGAAGCGCGCCGCTAACAGGTCGTGTGGAAAAGCCCCGCGACCGGCTCCGTCTTGCGCAAGTCGTTATAGAGGTCGACCGCGTCCTGTGTCAGCAGCACATGCACACCCACGCGTCGCTGCTTCAGCAGCTTGAGCGTCTCGGGACAGATTCGCAGCCGCTTCAGCATGCCCTGTGACAGCACGACGGTCGTAGCGCCGTGATCCAACAGCTCGCGCACATCGGCGGGTTGAATGCCAGGCGTGTGCTCCGTCCCCGTCTCGCGCCAATCCCACTCCCTGGCGCCACCGGGAAAGAGCTTGGCATCCCTGAACGTCCCGGCGTCCTCGACCTCGATCCTCCCCCAGGCAAGGGCCATGATGCGCGGCGAGAGCATCTTCGGCTCGGCTGCGACGGAGGAGGGCGGGGCTTTGGACATGGCGCAAACGACCGTGGCGTCTGTCGGGGTGCCGGAATCGGTTCGCTAAGAGTCATGGCCGTGGCCGGCGCCCAGCCCATTGACAAACGTCAAGCAGCCTCCATTGCCGAACATGTTAGGCTTAGATACCGAGGCGAGAGGGAGGCCCGCAAGGAGGAATGCAGCATGACACGCCTGCATGCTCCCGGGGCGTGGCAGGAGACGGCGGCAACCATCTTACAGCAGCGCCCTCGCACCATTCTCGTGATTGGCGGCGGCGCTGCCGGCAAGATTTCCTATTGCCGCTTCCTCATTGCGCAGCTTCTGGGCGCCGGAGAGCGGCCCGCGATCGTCGACGCGGATGTCGGTCAGAAGATCGTGCGTCCGCCGGCGACCGTGACGCTCGGCTACGCGGAAGGCACGCCCGAGCAATGGACCGCAGCGGCGGAAGCATTCTACTTTGTGGGATCAACCGGCCCGGTCGGGCGGATGCTCCCTCTCGTCGTTGGTACAGCGCAGCTCGTAAAGGCAGTGGACGTCGCCTTCGTCGTCGTCGAAGCTTCGTTGGGATTGAAGCCGTGTTGCCTCTGGGAGGCCATGTCATGAGCCTGCTCGATGCGTGCCGGCGAACGGCGCGCCGGACATTCGGGATAGAACGCCTCCGGCCCGAGCAGGAATCGGCGATGCTCGCCATCCTGGAAGGACGCGACGCGCTGGTGGCGCTCCCGACCGGCTTTGGGAAGTCGCTGATCTATCAGGTTCCAGCGATGATCCTTAAGCGGCCGACGATCGTCGTCTCGCCCCTCATCGCCCTCATGGCGGACCAGGAGCGGGCACTCGGGCGCCGTGGTGTCTCTGTCGTCGTGTTCCACAGCCGACTGCGCTCCGCCGAGCGTCGCGCCGCGCTGGACAGGCTCGAACGCAGCGGCCGTCTCGTCGTCCTCACGACGCCCGAGACGCTCGAGTCGCGCACCACGGCGCCCTTCTTCGAGCGCGCTCGACCGGCGCTCCTCTGCGTGGACGAGGCCCACTGCATCTCGGAATGGGGGCACGACTTCCGACCGTCCTACCTGCGGCTCGGCGCCGCCCGCGAGCGTTTGGGCAACCCGGTGACGCTCGCGCTCACCGCGACCGCGACGCCGCGTGTCCGCGAGGATATCGCCGAGCGGCTTGCCCTGCGCGATCCGCTTGTGCTCACCGCTCCGGCGCATCGCGAGAACCTGCGGCTGGCAGTGGAGATCGTGCCCGGTGCGGAGAAGTCCCGCGCCGCCGGCCGGTGTATTCGCAGGCTGCGCCGACCCGGAATCATCTACTGCGCCACCACCATTGCCGTCGATCAGCTCGCGGGCGCCCTTAAGCGTGCCGGCATCCCGGTCGTGCGGTATCACGGCAAAATGGCCGCTGCCGATCGGACCGCGGCCCAGCGCCAGTTCATGAAACCCTCCCGCCGACCGATCATGGTCGCGACAAGCGCCTTCGGCATGGGGATCGACAAGCCGAACATCCGCTACATCGTCCATTACCAGGCGCCCGGCTCGCTGGAGCAATATGTTCAGGAGATCGGGCGCGCCGGACGTGACGGGCAACCCGCGCACTGCATCTTGCTGTTCGACGCGGCTGACCTCGACATCCAGGAGCGGCTTCAGGCTTTGAGCCGTCCGGGCGTGCGGCACCTGGAGCGGCTCGGAGACGCACTCACCGCCTGGGCGGCCGAGCATCGAGCTCCTACGGCCGCCGCGCTCGCGTACTCGGCCGGCGTGCCGGCGCGGATTGGCGACGCGTTGCTGTCCGATCTGGAGCAGGCCGGCCTCATAGAGCGCGATGAGGAGGGTCGCATCATGATCGCGGTGCCGCTGGAGGCCTTCCAAGCGGGCGCGCGCGACCTCATGGCGAAGCTCAAGACCTTTCGGTTCGAGGGTGACCGCCGGCTCCGAACCGTCGCCGACTACGCGCAGTCCGAGGACTGCCGAAGCGTGTTCCTCCGGCGCTATTTCGGGGAGGAGCACCCGCCGCGCTGTGGCACCTGCGACCGTTGCCGCGCCGACCGTTTCGCGGTGACGCCTGCCGGCCCGTCGCGCAAGAGCCATTCTGGAAAGGCGAGGCGCACCCATGATCGGCCAACGAGGCCCGCATACGCGCGTTCATGACGAGAAGGCTGCCGGTGTGCTCGTCGACCGACTCCGGCTCATGTTCGACTGGTGCAAAGGCATGGTCGACGAGAGCACGGGGCCGCTTTCTGTACCTGTACGATCCGGAGAGCGACGTCACCGTCGCCGACGGCGAGCCCATCCGCGACATTGCGACGATCTGGGATGTCGAGGTGCTGAGTGCATTCCTAGGGCGAGATGACCTTCGCCCTGTGATTCGGGGCTCACTCGACCACTTCGGACGACTCATCGTCGAATGCGACGAATACGCGATGGTCGCACCGAGCGGAGAGCCATCGTCGATCGCCCACAGCGCCTTCCTGGCTCTCGCGCTCTGTCGTTCGGAACTCCCTGACAAAATTCGGCAGCTCACACCGCTCATCGACGGTGTTCTCCACCAGCAGAGAAAGGACGGCTCCTACAAGATCTTCTTCGCTGCCGAGCCCGACAGCGGCGAGGAGCTGTATCCCGCCGAGGCGATGCTCGCGCTCCTGGAGGCGTACCACCTCACGAGAGACGCCCGCCACCTCGACAGCGTCGAACGCAGCTTCGTCCACTACAAGCGCACGTACTATGACCGGGGCCGGGTGCGGCCGGACCTCCTCGTGTTGTTTGCGAACGGGCAGTCGCGGGCAGGCCGCTTGCTTCTCGAAGCCACGACAACGCCGAAGGTGTAGGACCTTGTTCGTGTATTCCTCTTCGAGCTCCATGACGGAGTCATCGCCCGCGGCTTCTACGATCGCGTGGCGCGCCAGCCGGAGGCGCAGGCGTGCGTCGAGGTTGCGTGCGGCCTCGACTGGCTGCACCGACAGAGAGCGGGGTGGCTTCGGCGCCTGGCTCGCAATTTCGCGAGCAACGGATCGACGTAACCGGCCACGCGGCGAGCGGGTTCATCAGGAGCGTTCAGAACGGGATCGACTGGCCTGCGGCGTGATCCTCGCAGTTCCTAAGGCTCGGCCCATGTACCCCAGCTCGCCGCCCGCAAGGCGGGTCGAGCCTGATTCCGGCCTTGATGTGTCAACCGGGACGAGTGGATTGAGGAAGATCAATGCCGAGGCGGCCCGCTCGCCCTTTGAATTCGGGCCAGGGAGCAGGTCATGGCGAGCCAAAGCCACATCCGTTGGTTCCGCGATATTCGCCTTCGCGACGTTGCCACGGTCGGAGGCAAGACCGCCTCTCTGGGCGAGCTCTATTCCGTCCTGGCCCCGCTCGGTGTCTGCGTCCCGAACGGCTTCGCCCTGATGGCACAGGCCTACCGCGAGGCGCTGACCGCGGCTGGAGCGTGGGATCGCCTGCATGCCCTCCTCGACGGGCTCGACAAACGCCACGTCGACGTTCTTGCCCGCCGCGCCGCCGAGGCACGCCAGGTCGTGTTCGAGGCAACCGGAGGCGCCGACCTGAGCCGGCAGATCGCGGAAGCCTATCGCCAGCTCGAGGCCGAGCACGGCGCGGGTGTGGGGGTGGCCGTGCGCAGCTCAGCGACGGCCGAGGACCTGCCCACGGCAAGCTTCGCCGGGCAGCACGACAGCTTCCTCAACGTGCGCGGCGCCGATGCCGTCTTCGAGGCCTGCCGGCGCTGCCTTGCCTCGATCTTCACCGACCGGGCGATCTCCTATCGCATCGACAACGGCTTCGACCACTTCAAGGTCGCGCTATCGGTGGCCGTCATGAAGATGGTCAGGGCCGATGCCGCCTCGAGCGGCGTGGTCTTTACGCTCGACACCGAGTCCGGCTTTCGTGACGTCGTCTTCATCACGGCCGTCTACGGGCTCGGTGAGAACATCGTGCAGGGCGCCGTCGATCCTGACGAATTCTACGTGCACAAGCCGACGTTCCGTCTCGGCCATCGCGCCGTCCTCAGCCGGTCGCTGGGGCGCAAGCAGATGCGCATGGTCTACGCTGACGGCAAGGGCGGCACGCGCAACATTCCGGTTCCCGAGGCCGACCGCGAGCGCTTCTCGATCAGCGATGCGGAGGTGCTCGAGCTTGCCGCCAACGCCATCGCCATCGAGGACCACTACTCTGCCGAGGCTGGGCATCCTAGCCCCATGGATATCGAGTGGGCCAAGGACGCCGACGACGGACAGATCTACGTCATCCAGGCCCGGCCTGAGACCGTGGCCTCGCAGCGCGCGCCGACGGCGCTCGAAACCTATTCTCTCAAAGGATCGGGCCCCGTGCTGGCGACCGGGCGGGCCGTGGGGGAGAAGATCGCCGCCGGCACCGTGCGCATCATCGACGGTCCGCACCAGCTTGCAGATTTCCAGCCGGGCGAGGTCCTCGTCGCCCAGTCGAACAGCCCCGACTGGGAGCCGGTGATGAAAATCGCGGCTGCGATCGTGACCGAGCGCGGGGGGCGAACCTGCCATGCCGCCATCGTCGCTCGGGAGCTCGGTGTACC
>JBAPMW010000201.1:0-2639 GCA_049278815.1 Hyphomicrobiaceae bacterium | reverse complement strand
TGGCAAGGTCCTAGCCAAGCGCCAAGCGGCCGTCGGAGCGACCGAGCAGGGCGTTCTTCGTGCCCCACGCGCAAAAGGTCAGAGGCCAACGGGCGCGAGCCTGGACGCCCTGCTCCTCCTGAAGAAGCGAGTAGCGAATAGCGAGTAGCGAATAGGGTTCAGTGCGTTGTATGTACGCTCCCTACTCCCTACTCCCTACTTGCTATTCGCTATTCGCTCTCTTCACAGTTCGCTCAGCAACCCGCCGCTGCCGGACGATGCTAGAATACCCGCACGGGGGCGGCGTTCGCAGCCCGGTGTGTGTTCCTGTGTGCGTCAGTCAGAGAGTTGCGTTCCATGGTTCTGCGTCGCGTCGTGCCGACGGCGATCAGCCGCCCTGCCGTCAATCGCATCCTGGTCGGCGATTGCCTTGCCGAGCTCGGCAAGCTGGCCAGTGCGAGCGTCGATCTCGTGTTCGCCGACCCGCCCTACAATCTCCAGCTGGAGCGCGATCTCCTGCGCCCCAACAACACCGTGGTGGACGGCGTCGATGACGCCTGGGACAAATTCGACACCTTCGCCGATTACGACCGCTTCACCCGCGCCTGGCTCGCCGAATGCCGGCGCGTCTTGAAGCCCGACGGCGCCATCTGGGTGATCGGCTCCTACCACAACATCTTCCGGCTGGGGGCGGCGCTGCAGGACCTGGGCTTCTGGATCCAGAACGACATCGTCTGGCGCAAGACCAACCCGATGCCGAACTTCCGGGGCAAGCGCTTTACCAATGCCCACGAGACGCTGATCTGGGCCGGCCGCGACCGCAAATCGCGCGTCACCTTCAACTACGAGGCCATGAAGGCGCTGAACGACGACTTGCAGATGCGCTCCGACTGGCTCCTGCCGATCTGCTCGGGGCCGGAGCGTCTGAGAGACGCTGCCGGCAGGAAGGCGCACCCCACGCAGAAGCCCGAGGCACTGCTCCACCGCGTGCTGCTCGCCTCCACCAATCCGGGCGACCTGGTGCTCGACCCGTTCTTCGGCACCGGCACCACGGGCGCGGCGGCCAGGCGGCTCGGCCGGCGCTGGCTCGGCATCGAGCGCGAGGCAGACTATGCGGGGGCGGCGCGGGCACGCATCGACAAGGTGCAGCCGCTGCCGCCGTCGTCCCTGGAGGTGCTGCGCGGCAAGCGCGCCGAGCCGCGCGTGCCATTCGGTACCATCATCGAGCTGGGCATGCTGGAGCCGGGCACGCCTCTCACCGACGAGCACGGCCGTATCCGCGCCGAGATCAAGGCAGACGGCTCTCTCAGCGTGGCCGGGCGGCAAGGCTCGATCCACCGGCTTGGCGCCGAGGTGCAAGGCAAGAGCGCGTGCAACGGCTGGACCTTCTGGCACTACGAGGCCGAGGGGCAGCGCAAGCCCATCGATGCCCTGCGCGAGCTGGCCCGGCGCCACCTGGGGCTGGCGCCGGCATTAACCACGCTGGTTGCGGCGGAGTAGACTGATAAAGTAGGGCGGATTAGCGCGCAGCGTAATCCGCCCTTGGCCCGCCCGGGAAATGGCGGGTTGCGGCCTTCGGCCTAACCCGCCCTACGGGAACCTACGGCGTCCTCCCCCACGATCAGGAGCACCATGAGCCTGACCACGCAAGGCCGATCCGGCCGCATTGGCGCAGTCCTCGACGCGATCACCGTCTATCTGCGCCCGCGCGTGCTGGTGGTGGTGCTGCTCGGCTTCTCGGCCGGGCTGCCGCTGGCGCTGTCGGGCGAGACCTTGCGTGTGTGGATGGCCGACTCGGGCGTCGATGTCGGCACCATCGGACTCTTAACGCTGGTCGGGCTGCCCTATACCATCAAGTTCCTGTGGGCGCCGATTGTGGACGCGCTCAACGTGCCGTGGCTCTCCGCACGCCTCGGCCGCCGGCGCGGCTGGCTCGTCGCCTCCCAGCTGCTGCTGATGGCGACCATCGTCTTTCTCGGCACCCGCGATCCCGTCGCGGCGCCGCTGATGGTGGGGCTCGCGGCCGTGCTGGTCGCGTTTGCATCGGCCACCCAGGACATCGTCATCGACGCCTACCGCGTCGAGAGCCTGCCCACCGACGAGCAGGCCACCGGCATGGCCGGCTACGTGGCGGCCTACCGCATCGGCATGCTCGCCTCCGGTGCCGGCGTGGTCGGCCTCTCCGCTTGGCTGGAGGCGCAGGGCGTCGCCAAGGACGTCATATGGCCCATCGCCTATGCGGTCGCTGCAGCGCTCGTGGTCGTCGGCCTCATCGCGGTGCTGATGGGGCGCGAGCCCGCGGCGCGCGAGACGCATGCGGCCGGGGCCGAGACCAGAGCGGATGCGCTGACGCGTGTGTTCCGGGCCGCCCAGGGCGCCTTCGCCGAGTTCCTCTCGCGCAAGGCCGCCTTTGCGGTGCTCGTCTTCGTTGTGCTCTACAAGCTGTGCGATGCGCTCGCAGGCGCCATGACGGCGCCGTTCGTGCTCGGCCTGGGCTACGACAAGGGCACCTACGCCGCCATCGTCAAGGGCGTGGGCCTGGCCGCCTCGCTGGTCGGCGGTTTTGCCGGCGGGGCCGTCGCCCGCGCGATGCCGCTGGCCGCGGCGCTGTGGCTGGGCGCGATCCTCGCGATGGCGTCGAACCTGGCGTTTGCCTGGCT
>JBAPMW010000200.1:0-9738 GCA_049278815.1 Hyphomicrobiaceae bacterium | reverse complement strand
TGGCGCAGGAGATCAAGGCGCGCTGGGCGGCGCTGGGGCGGTAGGGGCGAGTGGGTAAGGTTTGTGGGTATGCTGGAGCGCTTTCCGGGTGATATGGGGCTCGCGCCCGATCGCCGCCAGCGTGCCGCCGTGCTCGGCGCGGTCAAGGGCGAGCCCCCTTCGGGGGTGGTGCTATCGCGCCATCCTTGACCGCCCTGCGCGCGACGCCAGAGGAATTGCGGACGGGACGGAAGAATGCTCGCGGCGTGGGCCGAGCAAGAATGGCGACTGAAAAAGAATGATATGATTGCCCTTGGCGCGGCGGTACAGCCCGATCTCAGCGCAATTGAGCGAGATCAATTTCAGGTCACTGAGACTTGGCGATCCTGGTCAACGGGCGCGCTGGCGCTCGCTTTGATCCGACGGGAGGAGACCTATGACCGAACAGATCGGGGAAAAAAGGTTCGTCTTTCTATTCCGAATGCTGATGGCGTGGACGTTCCTGTATGCTGCGTCGCACCAGGGGATCTTTGCTGCCGACTGGAGCGTCGCGGGGTTCTTGAGCAAAACGAAGACCTTCCATGATATTTTCTCGGTGTTCACGACACCGAGCGTAGCGCCCTTCACTACGTTCATGGTGTCCTGGGGCCACCTGCTCATCGGGCTTTCCCTGCTGGTCGGCCTGATGTTGCGCGTGAGCGCCAGTTTCGGGATCATGCTCATGCTGCTCTACTGGATGGCCCACATGGACTTCCCGTACATCGAGAACAGAAACAACTTCATCGTCGACTACCACATCGTCTACGCGGCCGTTTTGGGCTACCTCATCTACAAACATGCCGGGCACGTGTGGGGCCTTGATCGGCTAGTCTCGCGGTTTCCGCTCTTCCGCGCGCGGGAAGCGCTGCATCCTCTGGTGGCCTAATCGACGTCCAGCAATTCAGCGGCGGCCGGCCCGCGGAACATTGTGAACCCGATCGCGGCTCGGCCGGATCTGCGGAGTCAACCTGGCCGGCGCTTTCCGGAGCGCCGGCTGAAGGCTATGAGAGTCGAAGCGGCCCGCAGCGACACCGACACGAGGAGACCCGTCAGATTCTTCAGGAAGTCGGTGGCGGCACCCACGTTTCCCGCCAGGGTGTAGCCGAGACCCACGTAGGCGGCGGTCCAGATCAACCGGCCAAGCAGGGCGATCGCCAGGAAGGCGTGAATTCGGTAGCGGTGCAGACCGGCCAGCAGACTGACGATTGAGCTCAGGTGCGAGATCAGGGTTCGCGAGAGGAGGATCGTCGGGGCGCCCCAGCGCTCGAAGAGAGCTTCCGCGCGCGCCTGGCGTCCGGACATGTACCCGAGCCACCTTCCCCAACGCTGGAGAAACGGCGCGCTGGCGCGCGCAGGCGCGGCGGCTGGCGCAGGAGATCAAGGCGCGCTGGGCGGCGCTGGGGCGGTAGGGGCGAGAGGGGTCGTAAGGTTTGTGAGTAAGCGAACATCCTGAACTGAAACCATTTCGTTCGCGATGAGAACTGAAGGTGCACGCAACCTCCGCATTACCTCCATGCGTGGCTTTCCAAGCAGAATTACCCAACCAGACAAACACCTTAGTAGAGGCACCACATCGCGATCGTGCCGAGCAACGTGGCCGTGAGCTCCGAGAGTGTCGCCGCATCCCAGACTTTTGTCCGGCTCAGCGCCGTCAGCGGCACCAGATCGCACACATGGCAACAACGAGGCGCCGAAGCTCGGGTGTGGCCAGTGCCTGATCGTCGCCCAGGACCTCGATGTAGCTCGTGAGCAGTCGCAACGCCTCGTTTGTTACGGGGATGAGCCCATCACGGCATCGTCGACATTGCGCACGAGCGACGTGAGCGCGGCGCGCGACATTTGCAGGCTGATGAAACGCTAGCTTACCGCAGAGCTCCTTTCGAAGGCTCTTTGTGCGGATTTAAGATGGACGCCCCCGAGGCCGCTAGGACATAATCAAAAATTACCGCGGTCCCACACAGACCGCCTGGCCTGGACATCCCACCGTTCAGACACGCGTGGGCCCGCTATTACCTGCCACTGGCTAGCGATTGGAGCTCTGCCATGACATCCCTCATACGCCTTTTGCCTGCCATGCTCACGACCACAACGCTGGTCACCGCCCTCATCTTCACCCCCGTCACGACTGCCGCCGTGTCTCCCCCGCCCCCCCTGGCCCCGGGTTCCCTCTTGCACCCCGTCCAAGGGTCCACTTACTTCTGCAGGCGCTACTGTCAGCGAGCGTACCAGCGCTGTCTGGACAGGATCCGCAAGCCCTGCCACCTCTGCGACGGCGCCAGACGCGCTTGTAGAAACCAACGCAACCAATGCCTGCAAAGATGTAGTTAGCCATTTGGGCGGGATGGCAAAATATGCCTCAGCGAGGGGCGGCGGATCAGGCCCAACCACATGCAGGGGGGCACGGGCGCCCATCCCTTGGAACCGCCAGAGCCATCGCCTGACCTACATCTCAAGCGGGGAGGTGGCTGACGCTGCGCTCCCAGCCCTCCTCCGCACCTGCTCATGAAGCCAAGATGCCCCGCGCAAGTGCAAGGGCTTTCAGAACCAATGCATCGGGCCCCGACCAGAAAACCGGCCTCCTCGCCAGAATCTGCTTAGGAATCCGACACAAAGCATGGCCTGCCCGGCGTCGGGTCAGCGGTCCTTCGGACCTGCCACCGAAGCCTGTGGTCCGACCTCGTCGCCGACGACGAGCGCCTTGAGCCGCTGCGCTATGACGATGGACAGCAGGACGCCAAGGCCCAGGAGGAAGCGAACGGTGAGCACGAAGCCCATGAGCAGCAGTTGGCGGTCCTCCAGCATGAAGCGCAGGATGCTCTCGGCGCGCGGCGACCAGACGCGCGCGATGATCCACTCGCGCACCACCGCGGCGACGCGAATGGTCGAATTGAACTCGGCGGGATAGTAGACCCAGAAGAAGCCCATGGCGATGACGCCAAGAATCAGCGACAGGAACACGTTGCCGAACGAGGCCAGGAATCGGATAGTCGCGGTACCGCTGAGCACGTCGCTCTCCCTGCATTTATTCCGTAGTCGTTTTCCCCCGACCGAGCTTAGCATCGCCGCGGGCCGAGTCCCAACTGCTGTTGCCGCATCCGGCAGGACGCATTGGGCGAGGCCTAGAGCCATGCCCTCTCTCATCCGCCGCCGATCTCCTCGTGCAGGAGCGCCAGTCCCAGCCATTTCTCTTCTGCGGCAACGAGTTGCGCATGTGCATCGGTGAGCGCGCCGGTGGCTGCGATGAAGCCGTCCGGGTCGCGCGTGAAGAACGCCCGGTCTTCGAGCTTGCCCTGCAAGGCCTCGATGCGGGCCTGCAAGGCCTCGATCTCATTGGGCAAGGTCTCCAGCGCGTGCTTCTCGTGGAAGCTGAGCCTGCGCTTCGCGGGCTGGGACGCGGCCGGAGCCGACTGCACGGGCGCCGGCTTGTCGGCCCCAGCCGCCTTGGGCCTCGGCGTCCTGCGGGCGGCAAGGTCGGCGCCGCGCTGGGCCAGCATGTCGGAGTAGCCGCCGGCGTATTCGGTCCAGCGGCCGTCGCCCTCGGGCGCCAGCACGACATTGACCGCCCGATCGAGAAAATCGCGGTCGTGGCTGATCAGGATCACGGTGCCGGCGAAGGTGGCGAGCATCTCCTCCAGCACGTCCAGCGTCTCCAGGTCGAGGTCGTTGGTGGGCTCGTCCAGCACCAGCAGGTTGGAGGGCTTGGCCAGCGCCCGCGCCAGCATCAGCCGCCCGCGCTCGCCGCCGGAGAGGGCCGAGAGCGGCGTGCGCGCCTGCTGCGGCGAGAACAGGAAGTCCTGCATGTAGCCGACGATGTGCTTGGAGCTCCCGCCCACCGTGACGGTGTCGCCGCGTCCGCCGGTCAGGGCCTCGCTGAGCGTCCAGTTGGGATCGAGGCTCTCGCGACCCTGGTCGAGGCTGGCGACGGCCAGGTTGGCGCCGAGCTTGATCGAGCCGCTGTCGGGGGCCAGCGCACCGGTGAGCAGGCTGACCAGCGTGGTCTTGCCACTGCCGTTGGGGCCGACGACGCCGATGCGGTCGCCGCGCATGACGCGCAGCGACAGGTCCTTGACGATGGCGCGCTCGCCGAACGCCTTGGCGATGCCCTTGGCCTCGATGACCAGCGCGCCGGAGGCATCGGCCGCGCTCGCCGCCATCTCCGCCTTGCCGGCGGTCTTGCGATAATCGCGCCGCTGCTGGCGCAAGGCAGCCAGCACGGCCACGCGGCGCACGTTGCGCTTGCGGCGGGCCGTCACGCCGTAGCGCATCCAGTGCTCCTCGCGCGCAATCCGGCGGCCGAGCTTGTGCTGGGCGGTCTCCTCCTCCTCCAGCTTGCCGTCGCGCCAGGCCTCGAAGCCGCTGAAGCCGGTCTCGGCGCGATGCGTCCTGCCGCGGTCGAGCCAGACGGTGACGCGCGACAGGCTGGCGAGAAAGCGCCGGTCGTGGGAGATCAGCACCAGCGCCGCCTGCATCTGGGCGAGGCGCGCTTCCAGCCACTCGATGGCCGGCAGGTCGAGGTGGTTGGTGGGCTCGTCGAGCAGCAGGATATCCGGATCGGGCGCCAGCACATGCGCCAGCGCCGCCCGCCGCGCCTCGCCGCCCGACAGGTGCGCCGGGCTCTCCTCGCCCGTGAGGCCAAGCTGCTCCAGCAGGTAGCGCGCCCGATGCGGATCGTCGGCGGGGCCGAGCCCGCTCTCCACATAGGCCAGCGTCGTCTCGAAGGCCGCCAAATCCGGCTCCTGCGGCAGATACCGCACGGCCGCTCCCGGCTGCACGAAGCGCTCGCCACCGTCCGCCTCCACCAGCCCCGCCGCGATCTTCAGCAGCGTCGACTTGCCCGACCCGTTGCGCCCCACCAGGCACACCCGCTCCCCCGCCGACAGGGACAGCTCCACGCCTTCCAGCAGCGGCGTGCCGCCGAAGGTGAGGGCGATATCGGTGAGCTGGATGAGAGGAGGTGGCATGCCGACGGCGGGTTGCTGCAACAGCCGCCGGTGTTACGATGGAAGATTGGGGAGGCGCAAGGGCAGTGCTTCGACCTCCTGTCTCGCGGCAGAGCTCAAATTGCCTACGCTGGAATCGTACCGACCGAAACGGGACGCAAGGCGCCTTGCACGATGATTGATCCCGAATGGCGATCGACAACCGGCCCCGCTATCGCGCGGCAGCGGCTTTCGCAAAGGGATCGAGCGGTGTGGCCTCGTAAAGATCGCCAAGGCGGCCAATGATGCCGACATCGGGGATCGAAAGCTGGGTTGTGGCGCTGGAGAGACGCCGCAGGCGCCACGCGTCGCCCTGGCGGGTGTGCTGCTCTGCGCCGATCCGATCCTGACGCACGAACAGGACGCATTGGTTGTGCTCGTGGTCCTTGTAGTAGCGCAGCTTCGCGCTCACCACAGCCTTCTTGTCCCTTGCCGACAGCACCTCAGCCACGAGATAGAAGCGATGCGCATAGATCTGCGTCAGAGGACGGCCGGTGTCGATCACCGTCACGTCGGGCTCCGGATTGTATTTCTGGTCGCCCCTGAGCAAGACGCCGGCTTCGCGGATGGCCCGCCACTCCGGCTTGGCTTGGCGAAGGCGCGCATTGAGCAACTGATTGAGGTTGTCGGCGATCAGCTGGTGCACCAATGTAGGCGGCGGCATCATGGTGGGCACCCCGTCGATCAGCTCCCACTTCTCCTCCTTCGGGCGCTCGTCCCGGAAGGCGTGGAACTGCTCCATCGTGAGCTGCGGCCCGCGCCGCAGGAAGTCGCCGGGCATGATGCACCTCGCTTCGGCAGCCGACGGATTATGCTCCGCATTGCGGAGGGACTTCAAGTGCAAAGCGGTGCCGCGCCGACACGCCTGCGCCCGTCATTCCCGGCCGGCTCCGCTCGCAGAAGCGTACGACAGAGGGACGGCGGGCGAAAGACCGCCGGCGCAACGGCCCGTGCGCGGCGCTCGCGGCCGCAGCGCAGGCCGCCTGACGGGGTCAACCGGCCGATGGCGCGAGCCCCTCACGCCATCGTGCTCCGCCGTGACCACGCCTGCGGGCAGTGCAGGGCTGACAGCCGGTCCCGTCGTGACCCCTCCGCTTGACCCGGCGTACGCCGGCGCGGATTGTCCGCCGGATGGACGGTGCTGCCCACGCAATCGGCAAGGTGACTATGGGCGAGGCGGAATCCCCCTACGCGTGGGTGCGGCTCGTCACCTCGGTCGTCATCGGCACGGTCGGCAGCGTCGGCATGTGGGCGGTGGTGGTGACCCTGCCGGCGGTGCAGGCCGAGTTCGCCGTGGCGCGTGCGGATGCGTCGCTGCCCTATACGCTGGCCATGATCGGCTTCGGCCTTGGCACTGTCGTGGTCGGCCGGCTGGTGGACCGATACGGCATCGTGCTGCCTCTGATCGGGGCGGCGCTGACGCTCGGCCTCGCGTTCATCGCCTCCGGATTCGCGCCGAGCCTCGTGACGTTCGCGCTCGCCAACCTGGCCATCGGCGCCGGCAGCGCCGCCACCTTCGCCCCGCTGCTCGCCGACATCTCGCACTGGTTCACGCGCCGGCTCGGCATCGCGGTGGCGATCTGCGCCTCCGGCAACTACCTGGGCGGTGCCGCCTGGCCGCCCGTCGTGCAGCGCCTGGTCGATGCCGGTGGCTGGCGCCACGCGCAGATCGTCGTCGGCGCCGTCGTGATCGCGGCCATGCTGCCGCTGCTGGCGGTGCTCCGGCGCAAGGTCAGCCCACAGCAGGGCCAAGGCGCCTCGGGCGCGGGCGATGCCAAGGCCCCGCTCGGGCTGTCCCCCGCCGCGCTGTTCACCCTGCTTTGCATCGCCGGAGTCGGCTGTTGCGTCGCCATGGCCATGCCGCAGGTGCACATCGTGGCCTATTGCGGCGACCTCGGCTACGGCCCGGCGCGCGGGGCGGAGATGCTCTCCCTGATGCTCGGCTTCGGCATTGTCAGCCGCGTCGCCTCGGGCTTCGTCGCCGACCGCATCGGCGGCATCGCCACGCTGCTCATCGGCTCGGTGCTGCAGGGCGTGGCGCTGTTCCTCTATCTCCTGTTCGACGGCCTCGCCTCGCTCTACGTGATCTCGGCCCTGTTCGGCCTGTTCCAGGGGGGAATCGTGCCCATGTACGCGGTGATCGTGCGCACCTACTTCCCGCCGCACCTCACCGGCACCCTGGTCGGCTTCGTCATCATGTCCACCATCGCCGGCATGGCGCTGGGCGGGTGGCTGTCGGGCGCCATCTTCGACGCCACGGGCAGCTACTGGCAGGCCTTCGCCCACGGGCTCGCCTGGAACCTCCTCAACGGCGCGATCGCGGCATTCCTGCTCATGCGCCAGGTGCGCCACCACCGCCTCCGCCACGCCCCGGCGTAAGCCCGGCGGCGGGCGCCATTGGGCGGTGCGAGCCGCCGTAGCCCGCCAGGACGGCGAAGCCGACGAGCGTCGCGGTGGCGCTGGCCAGGAACGGCACCTCGTAGCCGCCGCTCGTCTCGTAGACGAGCCCGATCAGCGCCGGGCCGGCGGCGAGGCCGCCCATCGTCAGCACCTGGCTCACCGAGTAGATGCGGCCGATGTCGCGCGCGCCGAACCGCTCGACCAGGAGGAGCGGGTGCATCATCAGCGAGTTGCCCATGGTGAGGCCGAACACCCCCACGCCAACGGCGATGGCCAGGCGGCTGTGCGCCCAGGCCAGCAGGGCGAGGGCCGCGCCCTGCATCGCCATCATCGCCAAGGCGAACGCGCGCGCCGGCACCTTGATGAGCAGCGCGCCGCAGATCAGCCGCCCAATGGTGCTGGTCGCCGCCATGACGCCAAGCGCCAGGGCGGCCGTCTCCGCGCCGTCGCGCGTCGAGGCGAGGCGGTAGAGATGGGCGAAGCTGCCGACCTGGGTGCCGAGCAGGAAGAAATAGGAGGCGGAGACCACGTAGAAATAGCCGTCGCGCATGGCCGCATGGAAGGAGATGGACGGCTGCGGCGGGGCCGCCGCGGCCTCGGCGCGGGTGAGGCCGTCGGGTGCCAGCCCCATCGCCTGCGGGCTGCGGCGGAGCGCCAGGAGCGCGACCGGGACGACGCCGAGAAACAGGGCCAATGCCATCCACGGCGCGGTGGCCTCCAGGCCGTGCTGCGTCACCGCCAGCGCCACGGCCGGCGCCACCACGATGCCGCCGAGCGACAGGCCGGTGGTGCCGATAGAGAGGGCAAGCGAGCGATGCACGTTGAACCAGCGCGCGATCACGGTCGTCATCGGCACCAGCCCGGCGATGCCGTGCGCCGCCCCGAGCGTCACATAGAACGCATAGAGCTGCCACGGCGCTGTGAGCGTCCCCACCGACGCCAGCGCCACCGTGCCCAGGAGCGCGCCGAGCGTCACGACGAAGCGCACGTCCATGCGCTCCAGCAGGCGCCCGGACAGCAGGCCGCCGAGGCCCGCGGCGATGAAGAAGGTGGCCGTTGCGCTGCTCGCCAGTCCCACCGGGAAGCCGCGCTCGGCCACGAAGGCGGCGAGCAGGATCGACAGGTTGTAGAAGAAGAATCCGGAGATCGCCGTGGTGATGACGAGCACGGCGCCGACGACGTACCAGCCGTAGAAGACGCGGGCGAGCAAGGGCATCGGAGAATGCATTGGCGGGCTCTGGGTTGACAGGCCGCGCACCCTAGTTACATCGACGCCCCGATACAAACCCGCCGGACGCAAGGCCGCACTGCGTTCGCCGGCAGGTGGCTCGGGCTTCGGCAGTCGCAAGAGCAGCTGGCGCGTCTTCCACGCGATGTGGATCGCGCCAGGACGTGCCAGGACGTGCCAGGACGTGCGAGGACGTGGACGTGGACGTGCGTGCGGTACCAGTTTCGGCGCGGTGTGCGCGTCGCGTGTCCCACACATCGACGTCGTCCCGGTCCCGCTCGGCCGCTTCGCAGGCGAGCGGCGCCGGATGACGTAGAGGAGAGCGATCGTTTCGGTCGCCAAGCCGGTCGAGCAGATGGGTTGTTCCGCCCCATATCACCCGGAAGGCGCGCTAGGTCCGCAAAGCGTGGAGCTTCTCCTCGGTCGCCGGCGCGAGGCTCACCGATTCGCCGCAGCCGCACGCACCGGTCTGGTTGGGGTTGGTGAACACGAACTGGGCGGAGAGCTTGTCGGTGCGGTAGTCCATCTCCGTGCCGAGCAGGTACATGACGGCCATGGGGTCCACCAGCACCCTGGCGCCGTGGCTCTCCACCACCTCGTCCAGCGGGTCCTGCTTGGCGGCCCACTCCAAGGTGTACTCCATGCCGGCGCAGCCGCCCTTCTTGATGCCGATGCGCAGGCCGCCCGTGTCGGCGCCCTTGTCGGTCTTCAGGGCCTTGATGCGCTCCGCCGCCCGCTCAGTGAGCTTCATCACTGGGGGCCTGGGCGGACGGGGGCGTGTCGTGTTCATGCGTCGTCCGTATCTCGCTTTCCTGCCGGGCGGTGCGGTGCACCATGCCCTTACTATCATATAAGGCTCCAGCGCCGGAAAATCGAGCCTGCGAGCGCAGCGGTCACAGCGAGTAGCGAGTAGGGGCGCCGCATTCGCGGTGCGAGCGTATATACATCGCGAAGCGCCCTATTCGCTACTCGCTATTCGCCATTCCCTTCTTCAGGAGGAGCAGGGCGTCCAGGCTCGCGCCCGTTGGCCTCTGACCTTTTGCGCGTGGGGCACGAAGAACGCCCTGCTCGGTCGCTCCGACGGCCGCTTGGCGCTTGGCTAGGACCTTGCCA
>JBAPMW010000199.1:0-4898 GCA_049278815.1 Hyphomicrobiaceae bacterium | reverse complement strand
CCCTGAGCCTGCTCGACGGGGCACAACGATCAAGATAGCTCGCATCCTCAAAAATGCGCGCATGGGCCACGATGCCGAGGCGCAAGAGATCGGCGGCCGGCTTGGCAACCCGGAAAATCCCCGCCTGGTTGAGATAGAGCAGTTCGGGCCGGTGCTCGACGCACGCACGCAGCACGGCCAAGGCTGCCTGAGCCCGTCGCCACCTCGGCCGTCGATGAAGATCCGGCAGCAGGTAGGGGTAGACTTTGACGTTGCGCCTCCGCAACTCGGCCTCAAGCTGCGTTCTGGGCGGCAGACATACGCCGATATCCCTGGCATTGAGGCCGTCGAGCAGATCCAGGAGCGCGCGCTCCGAGCCCCACAGGTTTCCGGCCGGCTCGATGACGAGCACGCGCGGAGCGTCAATTTGGCAATCACCACCCTTAAGAATCGCGGGCGTCCGACTTTGAGATGTCAAGAAACTGTGCGACAGGCGCAAAGCCGGCCTCGTAATTCCAGTCGCGCAGGATGCGCTGCCGGCCGGCCTCGCCCATCGCGCGCACCTTGTGTGGATTCGCAACGCACCATGTCAGGGCTGCCGCGAGGCTTTCGACCTCGCCTGGATCGCAGGCGCGCGCGTATCCGGGACCGACGTACAAATCGCGCCACTCGGCGAGGTCGCTGACAAGAGGCATCATGCCGACCGCGAGGTAGTCGAAGGGCTTGTTGGAGGCCCCCGTCATGTGGGTCATGTTGATGTTGCCCGGCACCTGCGGGATGAATCCCAAGCCGACGTCGGCCTGGTGCGCGCGTCGCAGCATATCGGAACGCGCGAGGGCGCCCGGGTAGCGCACCCGCTGCGACAGGCCCAGGCGCTGCGCGCGCTCCAGGAAGGCGCGCATGTAGCCCCGGCTCCCCACCGTCTCGTAGCCGACGACCGTCAGGGTGGCGTCTGGTGAGGCCTGGGCCAGGGCATCGAGGACCGTCTCGGGGAGCTTGATGGCGCTAATCGAGCCGTGGAAATAGAAGCTCATGGGCCGTGTGCCGGCCTCGCTGCGCGGTGGGGCCACCTCCTCCAGGCGCGGGCAGTTCCAGACGCAGAAAATGGGGCCGCGGCGGCCGGTCTCCTCGATGAAGACCTCCAGCCGGCGCTGCTGCGGCACGACGCAGATCTCGGCGGCGCGGCCGAGGCGCCTGCGCGCCGCCTGCAGCAGGCGCTCGGGAAGACGATCGGAGCCGGCGGGGAGAGCGTCATGCTCATGATAGAGCACCCGGCAGCCGGCAAGGGCCCGGAGCGCCAGCGCGGCCGGGCATACGATCGGATCGGAGGCGTAGACGAGCCGCGGGCGCCAGACAAGACACAAGGCGAGCGCCCACACGAGGAACACCGCGTAATTCAGCTTGAGCAGGAGTCCGCGGCGCGGCCGCTGCAACGTTCTGGTTCGGATCGACGGGTGCGGCGGGAATGTCAGCGCTGCCGTTTCTTCCGACGCCACCCCGAGGAACAGCACCTCCCAGCCCTTGTCCGCCAGGATGCGCGAGGCATGCTCCAGCGGCGGATAGCCGGCGGGGTTGGCGAATTGGAGGAGCAGGATGCGGGATTTCCTGGCCATCGCCAGTCAGGCTCTGCCACGCAGGAAGCCTGTCACACGCAGCTTCATCCTGAGCCCGAGGATGCCGGCAAGCATCCGATGCCGCAGCGAGCCGACGTGTCCGCGAAGGCCCAGATCACGAGCCTTTCGCAGCGCCTGATAACCGATGTCGTCGAGCCGACCCGCGAAGGCCTCGTAAGACACCTGGTAGTAGAGATGGGAGAGGGTCGTGCGAGTCAGGTCTGGAAACTGCGGGCTCGGACGCCCGACCAGGTCCTCATAGACTTCCATCGTGTCCACCAGAAGGTCGCGGCCGGTTCGCTTCGACACCCGGCCAGTTGCATTGTGCTGAACGTAGACGCCGAGCCCAGCATCAGCGAGCGCCACACGGGCATCTGCCAGCAGCGCGCGCACGACGAGTTCGCCGTCGTCATTTCGAACCGACCGTTCGTGCCATGCGCCGATCCGATGCAAGAAGTCCCGCCGCCAGAGCACAGCGCAGGGAGGTGTGAAGCCCCCAGATAGCCAATTTTGCAGAATGGTGCGCCGGTCGACCGATCGATGGGGCTGGTGGGTGCTCGTCCTTGTCCCAGCATATTCATATGCAAAGAGGCCCAGAACAAGGTCGTGCCCATCGGCCCGCTTCACCCAATGATCGAGCGATCCCGGTGTGATGTAATCGTCGGCGTCCAGGAACAGGACGTACTCGGCCGCGGTCAGGGCGAGACCGCGATTGCGGGCGATGCAGGCACCGCGGTTCGGACCAGTCTCCCAGCCGACGCCGGCAAAGGAGCGGATAATGTCGAGGCTGCCATCTGTCGAGCCGTCATCGATGGCGATGATTTCCAGGCTCGGATAATGCTGATCAAGAGCGCTCTGGATTGCCCCCGCAACGAAATTCTCTGCATTCCAACAAGGAATGACAACAGCGGCAGAGGGCGATGCCACCGCCGATGTGGGACGTGGAACCGGTCGTTCAGAGGTCACGGTCACTCCCGATCCACGGGCGATATCTCAGAGACTGACTACTATGCAAGTGATAGCCTTCGCATCAACGCGCGCCAGACGTCCGCCAATCCGAGCCTGGAGGTTTGCGCAATCTCAAGCGCTTGCCGCACGGAGACCCGCCGGGCGAGGACGAGAAGCTCCAGCGCGTGGCCGGTCTTCACCGCGCGAAGGGCCAGCTGCCGCTGATCTTGCGTTAGGGGACAGTCAGCGTGCTTAAGCGCTGCTTGCAGTATCTCAAATCCCTGCGCCGCGTAGCTAAGCGTACGATGCCCCAGAGCGTACTCCTGTCCGTCATGCCTCCTCCACCAAGTCAGGCCCAGGGGCATCAAGACCACGCCGAAATGCCGCGCCAGCGTCAGCCAGAGCTCGGTGTCGCCAACGTATCGCTTGCCGGAAAAACAGCCGACCTTCTCGAAACAGTCACGACGGATGATTGCCGACAGGGGTCCATCGCTGAACAAGCCGCCACCAAAGAAATGCCTGGCATAGGCGTGCGCAGGATCGAGGCACATCGGAAAGGGCTCCACAGGGTCCGGCGGACGGGATAACCCCAGAGCGGCCTCTGGAAACCTCCGCATGCAGTCCAGCATGACCTGCAGACCGTGGGGGTAGATCAGGTCATCCGAGTCCACATACTTGATGTAGGTCCCACGCGCCAGCGATGCGGCCCGGCTGCGGTTCGGATAGTCGCCGAGGTTACGCTCGTTGACGAGGAGCCTTACCCTTTGCGTCAGACTTGGCGTACTCCCTCGCGACCTCCGCCGAGCGGCCCGACGAGGCGTCATCCACAATGATGTATTCAAAGTCCGTGAAGCTGGAGCTCAGGACGCTCTCTATCGCTTGGCGAAGATAGGCCTCACGGTTGTAGCAGGTCGTGAGGACGCTAACGGTGGGTGCAGCCGTCATTGCCACCGAGCGAGCGACGCCGCAGGCTCTCTGAGCAGCCGCCGCACGCCCCTCGCCAGTCGCACGACCGGGTTCGGCAAGAAAGGCTGGTCGAGGCGGCTGCCATGCTTGATCGGCAGCGGGCCACACCATGGCCGCTTGAACTCCCGGGCACGTGCAAAGAGTGCGTGGTAGGCCGGCGCACGCTCGCGCACGTCGAATCCGCGCGCGCGCTCCCGCGCGGCGCGGCTCATCGCCTCGAGGCGATCCCGATCCCGGTCGAGCGCGATGATCGCCGCGACGAAGCCGTCGATATCGCCGATCGCCACCCGAAACCCCGTGCTCGCATCGACGACCTCTGGAATGCCGCTCGGCAGGTCGGAGACAACGGAAACCAAGCCTGCGCTCATCGCCTCGATCAGCGCGAGCGGGAAGCCCTCGAAGCGCGTTGGGAACACCAGCACATCACCCTCGGCGCAAAGCGCCAAGACCTCGCTATTCGCCGTTGGAGGAACGTAGCGTACCCGCTCGCTCGGGGGGAGGCACCGCATCAACTCGGCGCGCTCCGAGCCATCGCCTATGATGGTCCAGCGGACCACGACTCCTGCCGCCGACAGACCGGCGTCGATCCGCGGGAGATCGAGGACACCCTTGCCGTGCGTCAGCCGGCCTACGAACATGAGGTGGAGTGCGCCGTTGCTTGCGGCCCGAGCGTGCGGCGCGAGAGGGATGCCGTACGGCAGGTGGAAAATAGTCGAGGTCCGATGCGGAAGAGCCGCACGAAGGGCGTGGTAGAAGAATTGGCTGTGGGCAATGAAGACATCGACGACCCTCTCGTAGCGTTCCGCAAGCCCCAGATTGTAGGCATCATGCACGATCTGGTAGACGGTCTGCCTCGGCTCAAAGACGCTGAAGAGCGCAAGCTCGATGGCCGAGTTCGAAACCAGCGCGCCTTCGCGCTGCGGCAGCGCGGTGCGCAGCCGGCGCAGCACCGAGTAGACGTTTTCGTCCTTGGCGAAGGTAACCATATTGCGGCAGATCTGCACTGGAAGCTGCCGCAGGATCAGTGGGTTACTGGTTGATGCGGGCAGCGTGCCAGGTCTCTCAACCAGGAGGCCTGATCATGAACGACGATATGCCGTCATCAAGTGCCGGCCCGGCCCGACCGGGTTCCAACAAGGGCAAGCTCACGGGCCCCAAGCCGCCGCTGCGGCCGGGCCACGCGTGGTTGATCCGCGCGAAGCTGCAACTGGAGAGGCGCACGCGTGACCTGGCGCTCCTCAATCTCGCCATCGATAGCAAGCTGCGCGGCTGTGACCTTGTGGCACTGCGCGTCGACGACGTGGCGCCGAAAGGCTACGCAATCGATCGTGCCAACGTGCGTCAGCGGAAGACGGGGCGGCCCGTGCGGTTCGAGTTGACAGAGGTGACCCG
>JBAPMW010000198.1:0-3271 GCA_049278815.1 Hyphomicrobiaceae bacterium | reverse complement strand
CGGGGCGAGGTCTGTGGCATGCGCTGGGATGAGCTCGATCTCGATGCCGGTCTCTGGAATATCCCCGGCCCACGCACCAAGAACGCCCAGCGGCACACCGTCCCCATGCCTATCCCCTTAGATACGGCGGCTGCGGCGCGACAATCAGGATGAGACGGGAGCGACAATCAGGATGAGACTGGCGCCGGGGGTGGGCTGACGGAGGGAGGGCGGAGCCCGACCGGAGGCAGTCCACCCCCGGCGGGCGCGTTTTCTCCCCAGGTTTTCCCCAGGGAGTGCCGCTGTCTGGCGGCCGAGGCGGTCTGGCGCAGCATCTGATTCTTCGAAGAGGAGAGGGATCAGCGCTTGCCTGGCCAGCACGTCACCGACTGCCAGACGAGGTTGTACATGAAGTCCCGTCACACCAGTGCCCCTGCCATCGCTGCGGCGAAGGCCGGGTTTTCCAGAGCGACCGGCTACCGGATCGAGGCCGATCCGAGGTTGCCGTCGCAGAAGAAGCCGGGGCGCGGGCGCCGGCGTCCCGACCCGCTCGCCGGTGTTTGGATATCCGAGATCGTGCCGATGCTGGAAGCCGCTCCCGGCATCCGTGCGGTGGCCATGCTCGGGGAGCTGCTTCGCCGCCATCCCGAGCTGGGTGAAGGCGTGCGCCGGACGCTGGAGCGGCGCATGCGAACGTGGCGGGCGCTCAATGGTCCCGAGCAAGACGTGATCTTCCGCCAGCAGCATCCGCCGGGGCGGATGGGCTTGTCCGACTTCACGGACATGGCCGACCTTTCCATCACCGTCGCGGGGGAGCCGCTCGAACATCGGCTCTACCACTTCCGGCTCGCGTTCTCCGGCTTTGAGCATGCCCACGTCGTCCTCGGCGGCGAGAGCTTCGTGGCGCTCGCTGAAGGCCTGCAGAATGCACTGTGGGCGCTCGGCGGCGTGCCCGAGCAGCACCGCAGCGACAGCCTGTCGGCCGCCTTCCGCAACCTCGACCGTGATGCCCAGGAGGATCTGACGAAGCGCTACGAGGCGCTGGTCGCGCACTACGGCATGACGCCGACGCGCAACAATCCCGGAGTTGCGCACGAGAACGGATCGATCGAGAGCCCGCACGGTCACTTGAAGCGGACGATCGAGGACGAGCTGCTGCTCAGGGGATCTCGCGACTTTACCGATCTCGCCGCCTACCGTCGCTTCGTCGATGAGGTGGTCGGCCGGCGCAACGCACGCAATCGCAAGCAGATCGCGATCGAGCGGGCGAGGCTCAAGGCGCTGCCCGAGCGGCGCACGGCCGATTACGAGGAGGAACGCGTCGTCGTCACATCGAGCGGCGGCTTCATCCTGCGCAAGGTGTTCTACACCGTCCCGTCGCGGTTGATCGGCCACTGGCTCAACGTGCGCCTCTACGACGACCGGCTCGTCTGCTTCCTCGGCTCGACCGAGGTGGCGGCGCTGCGGCGCGGCCGTTCGCCGGACCACAGCAAACGGGCACAGGTGGTCGACTATCGGCACGTCATCCACGCGCTGCGCAGGAAGCCGATGGCGCTCTTGAACCTCGTGTATCGCGAGCAGCTGTTCCCACGCGCCGCTTTTGCCCGTGCGTTCGAGGCGCTCCTCGCCGGCGTCGGCGAGAAGCGGGCATGCCGCACGATGGTGGGGCTGCTCGCGCTCGCTCACGATCGCGCCTGCGAGGCAGAGCTGGCCGACGCGATTGCCGCCGATCTCGACGCCGGCCGGCTGCCCGACCTCGACCGATTGCGAGCTCGCTTCCTGCCGGATGCCGCGTCCATTCCAGAAGTCGTAGTCGAGCTGGCGTCGCTCGATGCTTACGACGAGCTGGCGACCGTGACCGCACCGATGTCGGACATGGTCATGCCGCAAGCGTGCGAGCTGGAGGCCGTGGCATGAGCAAGACCCTCACGATCGACGCCGCGCGCGTCGAGCTGCTGCTCGGCGAACTGCGCCTGCCGGCGATGAAGACGATGTGGAGCAGAATCGCCGAGCAGTCCGACAAGGAGGGCTGGCCGGCGGCGCGCTTTCTGGCGGCGCTGGCGGAGACTGAGATGGCCGATCGCGGCCGCCGCCGCATCGCGCGTCACATGGCCGACGCCGACCTGCCCGAGGGCAAGACCATCGAGGCCTTCGAGTTCGAGCTCGTACCGATGGTCTCCAAGGCCCAGGTGAAGGCGCTGATCGCCGGCGACAGCTGGCTCAAGTCGGGCGCCAATCTTCTTCTGTTCGGCGGCCAGGGTGCCGGGAAGAGCCACTTGGCGGCGGCCATCGGTCGCGGCCTCGTCGAGAACGGATGGCGCGTGCTCTACACCCGCACCACCGACCTCGTGCAGCGGCTGCAGGTGGCGCGCCGCGATCTGGCGCTGGAGCGGGCGCTCGACAAGCTCGACAAGTACCACCTGCTGATCCTCGACGACATCGCCTACGTCACCAAGGATCAGGCCGAGACCAGCGTGCTGTTCGAGCTGATCGGCACACGCTACGAGCGCCGCTCGATGCTGATCACCGCAAACCAGGCGTTCGGCCAGTGGGGCAAGGTGTTCCCCGACCAAGCCATGACGCTGGCGGCGATCGACCGCCTCGTGCATCACGCCACCATCTTCGAGATGAACGTCGAGAGCTATCGCCGCCGCAAGGCTCTTGAACGAAAGCGCGGACCTGGTCTCCCGCCCACGCCAGCGACAATCAAGAAGGATGCTGATTGACGCTGCCAGCGACAAGCACAGCGCGACAATCGGAGAAAACACTTGCCGCGGTCGAGAATCGGAATCATCATCATCTCGCCAATCGGCCGCCGCATCCCATTCTGATCGCCGCCGCCGGTCTCACCCAGATTGACGCGCTATACAAGCTCCCGCTTACCCTTTGAATAGCCGGTATACGATTGCTCGGGCTTCCCCCGCGCGGGAAACACGAACTCGCTCTTGGTCTTCTTGGCTATGGGGGCGAGGCCCTCGAGGATTTCGAGCACGGCCGGGGTGAGGGGGACGGTGCATGCCTATCCCCATAGGTCCGGGACAAGCGGAGAAGACGATGGCGTCTCAGCAGTTTATGCGGCAGTGCTGAGTTTCCACGACTGCGCATCATGCCTTTGATCCAGAAGCATTTTTCGCGATGCCGCCGTATCTAAGGGGATAGGCATGGGGCGGAAATGGCGAAGCGTGTCAATCGGCGCGGAACTTTGACCACGGCTCGGCACTCGGGTTAACGGCGTAGTTTGAGTTGCACTGCGGGACGTGATTCCCTGGCGTATTGATTCGCTGGGGGAGCG
>JBAPMW010000197.1:0-1900 GCA_049278815.1 Hyphomicrobiaceae bacterium | reverse complement strand
ATCAGTCCGCGCACCGGCCGGTCGCCGAGGCGCATCACGCCGGAGATGAGCTGGCGCTCGCCCGACTCCAGCACGCCGGCGCCCTCGGCCTCGGCGATGAGGCCCTTGATCTCCTCCTCCGTCACGGTGCTCGCGGGCGGCTGACGTTGACGGAGCAGCCAGAACACCGCCCTGGTCGAGACGTCGAGCAGCCACACTGCCGGTGCGGCGATGCGCGAGAGCCTGGTCATGAGCGGGGCGCCCGCGCAGGCGATGCGCTCGGCGTGGCGCAGCGCCAGGTTCTTGGGCACCAGCTCGCCGACGATCAGCGAGAGGTAGGTGACGGCCGAGAACACGCCGGCGTAGGCGAGCCAGCCTGCGGCCGGCTCCGGCACGCCCTTCTGGTGAAGATAGGCGGTGAGGTCGTCCGTCAGCGCGACGCCGGAATAGGCGCCCGCGGCGAGGCTGACTGCGGTGATGCCGATCTGCACGGTGGAGAGGAAGCGACCCGGATCGGCGGCCAGCGCCAGCGCGTGGCTGGCGCCGCGGCGGCCCTCGGCGGCGAGCGCGGTAAGACGCGAGCGGCGCGACGAGACGATGGCGAGCTCGGACAGCGCAAACACCCCGTTCAACAGGATGAGAAGCAGGACAATGACGATCTCGAGCACGGGACCCAAAGGGCCGGCTCGCCAAGTGCGCCGGTCCTCCTTCTGCTGTTGGCGGCCAAGGGAAACAGAGTTGCCCGCGTTGGTCAACCGGACGCGTGAGATCGTGAAGTCGTGAGTTCGTGAGATCGCGCCACGACTTCACGATTTCACGATTTTGCGGCCTTGAGGCCTACCCCTTGCGTCCCGGCAAAGGCGGCAGCGCCTTGAGGTAGGCAGCCATCGCGGCCCGGTCCGCGTCGGACAGCCTGGCGGTGTTGGCGACCACGTCCGCCATCGTGGAGCCGACGGAATCGGCATCGGGATTGATGCCGGACTGGAGCAGGTAGGCGATGTCCTTGGCCGACCAGGTGGCGAGGCCGTCGGCGTGGGGGGTGATGTTCGGCACCCAGCCTTTGCCCTCGGCATCCGGACCGCCGGCGAAGCGGCGCCCGGAAACGATGCCGCCAAGGATATCGCGCGGGCTGTGGCATTCTGCGCAGTGGCCGGGGCCTTCCACCAGATACGCGCCGCGGTTGATCTCGGCGCTCCTGGCCGGATCGGGCACGAACGGCTTGCCGTCGAGATAGATGAGCTTCCACAGGCCGAGCCCGCGGCGGATGTTGAACGGGAACGGCAGCTCGTGCGGCTCCGACGGGCGGGCGTCGGGGGGAAGCGTCTTGAGGAAGGCGTAGAGGTCGCGCACGTCGTTAAGGGCCATACGCTGGTAGGACGAGTACGGGAACGACGGATAGAGATGCTCGCCGCTGCGGCCGATACCGCGCAGTATGGCGTTGACGAAGGCCTCCTCGCTCCAGGCGCCGATGCCGTGCACCGGATCGGGTGAGATGTTGGGGACCTTGAAGGTGCCGAACGGCGTGGCGAGCGCAAGGCCGCCGCCGAGACGGACCGGCTCCGTCTCCGGCTTCGGGTCGGCCTTGGGGGTCGTGTGGCACGCCGCGCACCCGCCGATGTGGAACATGGTCTCGCCGTTGGCGAGGTCTGCCGCGCGCGCCGGCAACGGTCCGGTGACGGCCGGCGCCGGGATCGTCAGCACGTAGAAGGCACCGAGCCCGGCAAGCGCCAGGACGATCAGCGCGAGGATGATGGTTCTCAGGCGCATGGCGCGCTCACTCCCTCTCCCCGCCGCCCTCGGGCCATCCACAAGGGTAAACCTCGCCACAATGCCCCCGAGGGCGACGGGGAGAGGGGTGAGGTGAGGGGCAGCAAAGAACTCCAACCTATCCACGGCGAGCGAGGTACGCGCCGGCTTTGAG
>JBAPMW010000196.1:0-5361 GCA_049278815.1 Hyphomicrobiaceae bacterium | reverse complement strand
GGGGTCAGACCCGCAGGGTCTGACCCCAGGGCAGCGGCGCCGCGCACGTCGATCTTGCCGGTGACGGGCGGAGCAACGCACTGGAAGGCTTTAAGGGTTGACTGCGGTAGATTGTTGGCCAAGCCATCTGCGCCGCTGATGGATCGCTCAATTTGGACCCGCAGCGGGCGCGATCCGAGCAATAGAGCAAGGTATTGTGGTAGTACGCAAGCGACACAATCCAGGCGCCGCAGCACGGTGAACGGCAGGATGATCTTGCCGTAGTCCGACTGCTTGTAATCCCCCCGCAGCAGGTCAGCCACGTTCCAGATGAACGACGACAGATTCTGATGGTTCACCGCGCTCCCCCGTGCCCGCACACGTTGCGCGACTCGAATGTAGCGGCGCGACAGTACGGTGACGACTCCCCACTTCGGGGCTCCCCAGCGAGCACCCTCTCACGTCACGCGGAGATGAACGGCAGCGGGAGACCGGGCGCTTGCCGACGGGCCACATGGGTAGTACACAACGAACCAACCGCGTTTGACATTCTCCTGTAATTTCAATGCGAAGTAGCCCAAATCGGCTGGTTCTCTCCTGGGCACCCTCGCCGCCACGACCTGGCACACGGACCACCAAGGGTGGCCGCCACGTCTCGACAACGGCTACCGGCTCACGGGAAGCCATTGTCGACGAGAGCGATGGCATCATTCATCATGGTGAGACGCCTGCCCCGCAACAATCACCGATTCGTGCAAACTGCGGGCAAGACGGCACCGTTCCACTCTGCGATGCTCGGGTGGCCGCGCTGGGGTGGCAGCCCCGGTGCCGGCGGAACAGCTTGCGTGGCCGGTGCACGATGCGAGACATGTCGCACCGAGGCGGTGCCGGCCCATACCTGCAACGACGCGGCCGGCTATCGGCAGCGAAGGCCTCGCCGGCCGCGCCAAGCGCGACCAGGACATGAAACATGAGCTCCACGACGAGAACCGCGCCAGCAGCCCTGGCAGGAACGGTGCACGCGACGGCTGGCCGGCAGGCCCCACCGGCAACCCTGGTGATATTCGGCGCCGGCGGCGACCTGACCAAGCGCCTCGTGGTGCCGGCGCTCTACAATCTCGTGCGGGACGGCAGGCTTGCCGACGGCTTTGCGATCATCGGCACCGGACACAGCGACCTCGACACCGAGTCCTGGCGCAACAGCCTGCGGCAGATGATGCAGTCGCTCATTGGGTCCGCCGGCGCGGAGTTCCAGGCCGCGCGCATCGACGAGCAGGCCTGGGACTGGCTGGCGCGCCGCATGACCTTCATCCAGGGGGACTTTACCAAGCCCGAGGTCTACAACGGGTTGAAGGCTCGTCTCGCAGCGCAGTGCTCAGGTGAAGGCCGCGATCGCAACGTGCTGTTCTACCTGGCGGTTGCCGACAAATACTTCGGGCCCATCATCGAGCAGCTGGGCTGCGCCGGCCTGACCGACCAGACGAACGGCGCCTGGCGGCGCGTCATCATCGAGAAGCCCTTCGGTCACGACCTCGCCTCGGCGCGCGCGCTCAATGCGCAGATTCGTAGAATCCTGAGCGAGGACCAGACTTACCGGATCGACCATTTCCTCGGCAAGGAGACGGTCCAGAACATCCTTGTGCTGCGCTTCGCCAACGGCATTTTCGAGCCGCTGTGGAACCGCGATCACGTCAACCACGTGCAGATCACCGCGGCCGAGACGATCGGCGTCGAGACCCGCGGCCGGTTCTACGACAGCACCGGCGCCCTGCGCGACATGGTGCCGAACCACCTGTTCCAGCTCCTGGCCATGATCGCGATGGAGCCCCCGGTCTCGTTCAACGCCAACGACGTGCGTTCCAAGAAGACGGAGCTCTTCTGCGCCATCCACCCGATTGCGCCGGACGACGCGGTGCGCGGGCAGTACGGCGCGGGCACAGTGCTCGGCACGCCCGTACGCGACTACCGTCACGAGCCCAACGTTGCGGCGGACTCCACGACCGAGACCTACGTCGCGCTCAAGCTGGGCATCGACAATTGGCGCTGGGCCGGCGTGCCGTTCTATCTGCGCACCGGCAAGTACCTGTCGGCGCGCACCACGGAGATCGCCATCCAGTTCCGCCAGGTCCCCCACACCCTGTTCCGCGAGACGCCGGTCGAGCGGCTGCCGCGCAACTTCCTGACGCTGCGCATCCAGCCCGACGAGGGCTTGTCGGTCAGCTTCAGCGCCAAACGGCCCGGGCAGGAGATCGAGATCGACGGCGTCGCGATGGACTTCTCGTATCGCGACTATTTCGAGCCGCTCACGGCTGTGGGCTACGAGACGCTGCTCTACGACTGCCTGATCGGCGATGCCATGCTGTTTCAGCGCGCCGACACGGTCGAGGCGGCCTGGTGTGCCGTGCAGCCGGTCCTGGATGCCTGGACTGCCCGGCCGCCGAGCGACTTTCCGATCTACGCTGCAGGCAGCTCGGGTCCGGAGGCTGCAGACCGGCTGCTCGCGCGCAGCGGGCGTGCCTGGCTGCCGATCGGAGGTGGGGCGCGCAGACGAAATCACGGATGACAAGGCCCGGCAAGATCTCCCTGCTCCTGGCAGACGTCGACGGCACGCTCGTCACGCGTGACAAGGTCCTGACGCCGCGCGCCCGAGATGCCGTGCGGCGCCTGCGGGAGGCGGGCATCCGGTTCGCCATCACGAGCGGGCGTCCTCCGAAGGGGATGGCGATGCTGATCGAGCCCCTGGGCCTTGACACGCCCATCGCCGGGTTCAATGGCGGGTTGTTCGTCCGGCCCGATCTCTCCATCCTGGAGGAGCGCTCGCTCGCGCCGGATGTGGCCGCACTGGCGGTCGACCTCATTCTCAGCCACGGACTTGATGCGTGGGTCTATGCCGCCAACGACTGGCTGGTGCGGGATCCCAACGCTCCGCATGTCGACCGGGAAGCGTGGACGGTCAAATTCCCGCCGAAGGTCGTCGAGAGCTTCGACGGCCTTTTGAATAAGACCGTGAAGATCGTCGGCGTCAGCGACGACAACGAGCTCGTCAAGCGGTGCGAGGCCGATGCTCAGGCGAGCCTCGGCGATCGGGCCACCGCAGCCCGCTCGCAGCCCTACTATGTCGACGTGACGCACCACGATGCCAACAAGGGCTTCGTTGCCGACTATCTGTCGCGCGCCCTCGGCGTTCCAAGCGCCGAGATTGCCACCATCGGCGATCAACCCAACGATGTCCTGATGTTCAAGCGCTCGGGGTTCAGCATCGCCATGGGCAACGCGGGCGACGACGTGAAGCGCCAGGCAAGCGCAACCAGCCGATCCTACGACGACGAAGGGTTTGCGCACGCCGTCGAGCGCTTCATCCTGGGCTGAGCCACGCTCTTCCTCGCGCCACTACGTCAGGAGGGAAGGACCTCCGGCTCTTGCTTCAGCCGGTCGAATTGCACGGCCATGCGGCTGCGCTCGACGACGTTGGGATTGCCGCGCAGCACCTCGAATTTCGTCTCCTCCCCGTCACGCCAGAAGCGGATGTCGAACGTATGCTGGTGAACACGAAGGTCCAGCAGCGTGAGATCGGGCAACCAGCGTGGCAGCTCAGGATCCACATACAGCTTGCCGCGGCGCGCGTCCGGCACGAAGCCCAGCATCGCCCTCAGCAACGTGAACACCGAGCCGGCGGCCCAGGCCTGAGGCACATTGGCGCCGAGGTACTGGACCGGGAAGGTGGGCTCATCCCGCTCGGTGCTGGTATAGAGCTCCGGGAGCTGGTTGAAGAGAAAGTGGCTCCCGGCCTCGCTGATCGCGCGGGCGATCCGTCCCGCCTCCGTGCCGAATCCGTAGCGCTTGAAGCCGACGGCAATGATGGCGTTGTCGTGCGGCCAGATGGACCCGGTCTGATAGTTGTAAGGGTTGAAGGCGGGGTGCTCGCTCGAGAGCGTGCGAATGCCCCACGGGCTCCACATATCCGGCGCCATCAGGCGCTCCACGACCTTGGTCGCACGCTCGGGAGGAACGATGCCGGACCAGAGGCAATGCCCGGGGTTGGATGCCACCGTCAGCACCTTCGTCTTGTCGCCATCGAGCGCGTAGGCGTAGAAGCCGAGCTCGTCGTCCCAGAACACGTCGTTGAAGCGCTGGAACAGGTCCGCGGCCTTCGTGCGGAGTGCGCGCGCCCGGTCAGGCCTGCCCAGCTCGTCAAAAATCTCCGCCATCCCAAGCCAGGCGGCGTAGACGTAGCCTTGCAGCTCGCAGAGCGCCTTGGGACCCTTCACGAGCGATCCGTCGGGATACACCACGGCATCGCCGGAGTCCTTCCACCCCATGTTCTCGTAGCCGACCGGAGAGCGCGTCTGGTACTCCTGGAATCCATCTCCGTCTCGATCGCCGTAGGAATCGATCCAGGCAAGGCAGCCCTCCGCGGTCTTAAGGTGCTGCTCGATCAGCCCTCTGTCGCCCGCTGCACGCCATGCCATATGCAGCGTAATGAGATAGAGCGGCGTTGCATCGGCGGTTCCGTAGTATGGCGTGTGCGGGACCAGCTTGAAATGCGCGAGCTCCCCATAGCGCATCTCGTGCGGGATCTTGCCGGGCTCCGCATCGCGATAATCGTCGCGCTCTTGCGCCTGCAGCGACCCCAGGATCTCGAGCGCGCCGCGGGCGAACTCGGGATAGATCAGCAGGTTCTGAATCGACACGATCAAACTGTCACGGCCGAACGGGGCAACGAACCAGGGCAGGCCAGCTGCCGGCAGAAACACCATGTGGTCGGTGCCGACGATGGGCAGGCGCAGCGCTGCCATGTCCTCGAGCGCCTGGCGGTAAAGGCGGTAGAACTCCTCGTTGCTGGTGCGGATCTTGAGGACCGTCCTCAGCCAGTCGTCGAGCGTCCCGGCGTGCCCGAGCTTGTGACTCTCCGCGACGCAATGCTGGGGCGCAGGAAAATGCCGATCGCCATCGGCCAAGGAGTAGAGAAGACAGCAGTGCCACGCCTCCCCGGGAGCAAGGGAGACCTCGAAGCTGAGCCGGCCGTTGGCGTACACCGCACTCGGGTCGCCGCCCCGAGCTGCGACCGTCAACGAGCGCACGAAGTCGGCGTTGCGATACGTTGTGCGCAGGCGCGGCTCGGAATCGGACCAGTGGGTCGTGATCCGTCCGCGGCGCACGATGCTGCCCGACCTGACCTCGAAAATATCGGCAAAATCGGAGCGCAGGACGATCTCGAGCTGGAAGCGCACCCGCTTCATGCTGTTGTTGGTAATGTCCAGGTCCTCGTGCATGCCGCCTGAGATGGCTCGGCTCACGACCAGGCCCAGCATGCGCGGCGGAACGGCACCGTCCTCGGTCAGGATGGCTCGATTGGTGAGGAAGACCTTCGAGGTGTAGTAG
>JBAPMW010000195.1:0-2564 GCA_049278815.1 Hyphomicrobiaceae bacterium | reverse complement strand
GGTGGCATGGGGCCGATCAAAAGGCGGGCACAGGACCGTTGTGGGCCAGGCGCCAGAGGATGAGGTCTCAGGGGATGTCACTTCCAGGTGCCGCCGCCACGATCCCAGGTCACCAGATTGACCCTGGTGGCGATTGTGCGGCTGGGAAGAGCGGGGTAGCTGCGGGGAAGGCGGGGACTATAAGGAAGTGGTTGCAGGCCCCCGCAACCAGCACTATCGCGCCTCCCGGGACATGGGGCGGCCTAAGATCTTGTTCCAGCTGCCGGCTTAGCGAGGTCCGCGCTCTCGAAGCGGGGACCGGTATGACGTTGCTTGAGGACATGACGCGGCCCATGTCGACAGGCGTCAGTCAAAGAGCCCGGCTGGCCGAGACACCTCGATGACATGGAGCGCAATCGCGGGGCGGGTGACCGTCATCGATAGAGTGGCGGTGAGACCCATGCACAGCACAGCAGAGGCAGCGGCGGCAAATCGCCAGGCAGCTCTCTGCCTGCGCGCGATCTCGGCCTGGTGCGTCCACGACGAGTAAGCCGGCCGAACAATCCGTGATGGCGTTTCACCGAAACCGAGTGCCCTGGAGACGGCGTGTGCCATGGGAGCGGGCTTCAGGCGGCGCTTGGGCGCGAAGAACACGCCGAGACCGATCAGTTGCAGGCCGAGCCCGGCAGCCATGGCCGCCTGATGCGCGTCGGCAGGATAGTGTCCATCGGCGCCGGGCCACCGGGCGATGATGAAACCGGCGAGGCACTGCAGCCCGAATGCGGTGCCCATGTTGAGGACGCCCAGCGCGGCATTGGCGCGGCCCGCGACCTCCTTCGGGAAATATCGCGCCAGGATCGCGAAGCTCAGGACGGTGGTGGCGCCGGCGGCGGCGATGATCGCGAAGAGCAGGTGGGAGGACACGGGCACGCCGAGCAGGAGTGCGAGCTGGGCCGCCATCGAGAGAGCCAGCGTGCCGGCCAGAAACATCTCCGTTGAGATGCCGGCGCGGCGGAGGCGCTCGGCAAGGGCACCCAGCAGGAGCGCGCTTGCGGAGAGGAGGGCCGCCATGAGGGTGAGATGCTCGACGACGGCCGAGCGATCGAGTCCCGCAACGTCGGTGAGCCATGGGTGCGGCCCAGAGCCCCTGCAGGGACCACGACATGCCGACGCCGGTCGCCCCCAGGGGCCCGATGCGCCAAAAGCGGGAGTCCCGGAAGATCGTCGAGAAGCTGGCCTTCGGTGCGGAATCGGCGGGCGAGGCTGGCTTCTGCTCCGGCACGACGAGGAGAATGAGGAGCGCGACAGCCGCGGATACCACGGCCAGAAGGGCGAACAGGCCGCGCCAACCGGCACTCTGGACTACCAACTCGGCTGGACCTGTCGCGGACAGCGCGCCGAGTGCGCCCAGCATGATGTACCAGCCATTCGCGAGGGCGACGCGCTCCGGGGGAAACACAGGATGATCGCCTTGAGGCCGGCCATCAGACCGACCGCCACCCCAAGCCCGATCAGGGCGCGGCCGAGCATGAGGCTCCAGACGCCGTCGGCAAGAGCGAACACAAGGGACCCGGCGGCGGCGAGCAGAAGCAGGGTGCTGTCGATGAGCCGTGGTCCATAGCGGTCGAGGAGCACGCCGCAGGGGAGCACGACCGCGGCGAACACCAGGAAATGCGCTGACGTGAGCAGGCCGAGATCGGCGGCGCTCAAACCGAGGTCGGCCCTCAGGTCGCCGGCGATGAGCGCATTGATGGAGCGGAACAGGTAGGAGAGGTAGTAGCCGGCTGCGAAGGGCAGCAGCACAGACGCGACGTGACATGGGTTCATTCCGGCAAAATGGGTCCCTCGCCGCAGCGCGGTCCGCGCTGCCGGCCGGGTTCAGGGATCGGTTGGGGGGTTCAGCTAGATGAGGCCTCGGCTTTCACGAGCCTCAGCCGTCGCCCCTCCGGTCGCGCCGCCAGACGAGGCGCGCCGGAGCGCTGTCGGTGCCTTCCAGGAGAACGCCCCAGATGGGTTGCGGCAGAGCCGGATCGTCGAGCTTCACGCTCAGGTAGGTCTCCTCCGATCCCTTGCGGGTCCTGCGCCAGGCGGCGCCGATCTCGGCCGCGCCCGCCACGATGCGGAAATCGGGAGCGCCGTCGGCTTCCCTGCGGTCGTTGGCGACGAGTTGCACCTTGATTTCAGGGTGAGCGTGCGAATGGTGCCGGCGTAGCCGTCCTTGACGGCGGAGAACGTCCCGATGATCGGCATCGCAATTCCCTCCTTGTCGAACGCTTACTTCGAGGCGGCGCCGCGCGGCCCAGCACGGCGTCGTCTTTCCAAGCATGCGCGGCGGACGACTGAGCGCGGAGGTGGTGCCCCTGACCCGGTCGTTGACGAGCGCCGGCTTCCCGTCCGGGCCGATGACGAACAGCGGCGGCGCCTCGCTCTGGGCCAGGCCCGAGGGGAACTGGATGTAGACCTTGGCGCCGTCGTCGAACACACGCAGCGGCCGCCAGGGGGTGTGCCGACTTGCCCTCGCCGCTGGTGGTGTCGCCCACCACCCAGCGCACCGTGTCGCCAGCCGAGACCGAGACGAGCTTCTC